>JBAZGT010000018.1 GCA_041652735.1 Dehalococcoidales bacterium
CAAGAAAGTAGCCCTCGTCGCCTGCATGAGGCGGCTGCTCACTATCATGAACTCAATTTTAAAACATCAAAGAGCTTGGCAATATGTATAAATTAACACAGTTGCTCTCCGTTGACAGAGAGGGGGAACTGATAGAGGGAAGGAAAAGTAGCAAGTAGCAAGTAACAAACCTCACCCCACGCCGAGATTCTTCGCTACGCTCAGAATGACAAAAGGGCAGCTAAAGACTGGCCCTTAATAGCCAGACGGAGTCCGTGAGCCGGGCGCCGTCAAAGCAGAAGCCTTCACCCTGGAAGAGTATCCCCAGTTCCTCGTAAAGCGCGGGGAACTCTTCGGCGAAGTCCGCCAGGATATCGGCTCTGCCAGCCTCCCGCAGGGCTTGCTTAATACGGTTCTCTGCGGCGGCGTTCTGAAACATAAGGTCGGCGATGACGACGCGCCCGCCGGGCTTGAGGTGTTTTTTCAGCAGGGGGACAGCCGCCGCCTTTTCCGGCGCGGTTAAATGATGCAGCGCGTAAGTGGAGACTATAAGGTCGAAGCGGGGCAGGGAGGGGGGTATTTTCAAGAAGTCGCCGGCCATGACCCTGACGGCGGGGTATTGGCGGCGGCAGATACGCCGCATTTCAGCCACCGGGTCGATACCGGTCACTTGCAGGCCGCGGGAGAGAAAGCGCGCCGCCAGGCTGCCGGTGCCGCAGCCGATATCCAGCAGGGAAGAATAGCTGTTTTCATCCAGCCCGCAGTAAGCGACGACCGTGTCCAGCACGCGGCCGTAGTCCTTGAATATCCAGTCGCCGGAGAGGTCGGCCCGGCTGACAGAGTCGTCGTAAGACGGCGCCCACTGAGCGAAGCCCCATTTATCCGCGGACATTCACACCTTCGCTAACGGGTCGGATTCCGGTTGCCGCCGCGTTGGACATATGATAACATAAAAATGTGGTTGACGCGCAATGCGCCATCAGCCGGAGGGGAGGTCCTTAATGCCCAAGATTTACCTAATAGACGTAACCAACCGTGACGGCGTGCAGACGGCCAAGCTGGGACTATCCAAGCTGGAAAAGACCATGATAAATATTTACCTGAACGACATGGGCATCTTCCAGTCCGAGTTCGGTTTTCCCACCACCAAGCATGAAATCAATTACCTGACCGCCAACCTGGAGCTGGCGGAGATAGGTTTTCTCCAGCCCCTGCGTTTGAGCGGCTGGATACGGGCCATCCCGGCCGACGTGGAAACGGCCATGAAAAACGTGCCCAAGCTGAAGCACCTGGCGCTTTCCATTTCCACCTCCGACCAGATGATTAACGGCAAGTTCCAGGGGCGGAAGACGAAGGCAGATGTCATCAACGACATGACCAGTGCCGCCGACGCCGCCCGCGCCTACGGAGTGGAGTCGTTCGGGGTGAACGCGGAAGACGCCTCGCGGACGGACATTAACTACCTTATCGAGTTCGGGCTGGCGGCCAAGGCGCACGGCGCCGCCCGGCTGCGCTACTGCGATACCCTGGGCTACGATAATCCCTTTTCCATCTACAACAACTGCCGCCAGCTGGCGGAAAAGGTGGGGCTGCCCATCGAGCTGCACTGCCATAACGACCTGGGCATGGCAGTGGCCAACTCCATCACCGGCGCCATCGGCGTGATAGACGGGGGGCAGGACGCCTACATCAACACCACGCTCAACGGCATCGGGGAGAGGGCGGGCAACGCCGACCTGGTGGCGGTTATGCTGGCGGCCACCAAGTCCAAAGACCTCTCCGCCAAGTACGAGCTGGGCGGCCCAATAAAACTGAACATGGCCTGGAAAATCTGCAAGTTCGCCAGCTATGCCTTCGACGTGCCCATCCCCATCAACCAGCCCGGCGTGGGCGCCAACGCTTTCTCCCACGAGTCCGGCATACACGCGGACGGCGTTTTAAAAGACCCGGAAAACTACGAGCTTTACAACTACGAAGACCTGGGCCGGGGCGACCCGGAGTTCGTGGAGACCGGGAGGGAAATAAGCACCGGGGAATACGGCGGCATCTCCGGCTTCAGCCACGTGATGAGCAAGCTGCCGGTATCCATCAAGTTCTCCGACCGGGGAAAAGCCAACGATATCCTGGAGCTGGTGCGCTACGCCAACGTGGAATCGCAGAAGCCGCTGGTGGAAGACCAGCTGATGTTCATCGCCAAGTACCCGGGCATCGCCAAGAAGCTGCTTACCCTGACACCGCTGGACTAAACCGACGAGATTTACAGGGAGGTCGGTGACAAGCCGGCCTCCTTTTATTTTAAGTAGAGTTAAGTAGAGGAGTCCGGGAATGGAAGACGAACTGCCGGAAATCACTTTCAAAGCCATCGGCACGGTGCGCAACGAGATAAAGACGCGGGAAAAGCGCGAGACGGCGGATATCGTCTCCGAAATAGTGCTCGACCCCGCCCTGACCGAGTCCCTGGACGACCTGGACGGTTTTTCCCACATCATCGTCTTTTTCTATTTTCACCAGTCCCGCCGTCCTTCCCCGATGAAAGTCCACCCCAGGTACCGCAAGCTGCCCGGGCCGGTGGGCGTGTTCGCCAGCCGCTCCCCGGATCGCCCCAATCCGCTGGGCAAGACCACCGTGGCCCTGCTGGAGCGCCGCGCCAACGTGCTGAAAGTGAAGGGGCTGGACGCCATGGACGGCACGCCGGTTATCGATATCAAGCCGTACATGCCGGGGCTGGACGCGGCGGATGACGCCAGGATGCCGGCATGGATGACAAATACCGAGGGGGCCGAGATGGACGGCAAAGCATCCGGGGAAAAGACTTTTACCCGCATGATGCACGTGGGGGTGGTGGTGCGGGATATGGCCAAGACGATAGAACGCCTGGCCGAACTGGGAATAGGCCCGTTCACGCCCAGGGTTTTCGACCCGGACGCCCGGGAGACTTACCGCGGCCAGCCTTTCATACCGAGCCAGAGGGTGGCCGCCCAGATTACGCAAATCGGCAATATCGAGCTGGAGCTGATACAGCCGATAGACGGCCAGTCCCCTCACCGGGAATTCCTCGATGCCAAAGGCGAGGGAATCCAGCATTTGGGGTTTATCGTGGAGGACCTGGAAAAAGAAACAGCGCGCCTGAAAGCACAGGGCGCGGAAATATTACTGGCCGCCCGGTTCAAGGGGGGCGGCGGGGTAACGTACCTGGACCTGGAGGCGGCGGGGCTGATAGTGGAGCTGGTGCAGCCCGGCCACGGCTAGAACGATGGCAGCACCGAGTGAAAGTCGGCCAAACATCCTCAGGGAAATATACCGCCGGCTATACGCCCGCTACGGGCCGCAGCACTGGTGGCCGGCGCAAACGCCCTTCGAGGTCATGGCGGGGGCGGTTTTAACCCAGAGCGCCGCCTGGAGCAACGTGGAAAAGGCCATCAAGAACCTGGAAGGCGCGGGAAAGCTGGCCGCGGCGGCCCTGCGGCAGATACCGGAAAAAGAGCTGGCCGGGCTGATTTACTCCTGCGGCTACTATAACACCAAGGCGCGCAAGCTCAAAGCCCTGGCGGGGTGGCTGGGGGAACAGTGCGGCGACGACTTGGACAGGCTTTTCACGGAAGACACCGCCAGCCTGCGTCACAAGCTGCTGGGGGTGTACGGCGTCGGCGAAGAGACGTCCGACGCCATTTTACTGTACGCCGGCAACAAGCCCGTTTTCGTCATCGATGCCTATACGCGCCGCATCGTCGAACGTCTGGGGCTGGCGCCGGAGCGCCGGAGCTACGCGGACTACCAGAGCCTTTTCATGTCCCGCCTGCCCGTTGACTCCAGACTTTTTAACGAGTACCACGCCCTGCTGGTGCGCCTGGGCAAGGAAGTGTGCCGCAAACAGCCCCGGTGCGCGGACTGCTGCCTTAATCCCGGCGGAAAAACCCAAAGCGGCCGGTTACCCTGCGCCGGATTAGCCAAACCATAAAAAATCCGTAAATAATTTTCTAAAAAATCCGGCGGATTTAGCCTCGAATATCTTCAAAACAGCCAATGATTTCCGCGCCAAACTGTAATAAATTATTTACATAACGGAGAGCGTTTTTTATGGCTTAGTTTACCGCTTTATCGTAGCCACGGTGTTTGCTTACGTAGTGCTTTCCGCCGGGCTGTTCTCCTCACAGAAAGCCAAGGAAGCCGTTAACGCCGGGCTGGACGCCAACCACCTGATTCCTTCCGTGAACTGGACATTGACCAAGCTGACGACGATTAACGGCGACGACCTGCTCGACCCCAACGAGCTGTTTGAAATTACGGTGGATATGGCGAGCACCGGCAACGTGACCATAAGTCCGTACCAGAGTTTCGCCCTGGAAATAAAGCCGCCCAACGGCCCGGTGAACCACGTGGAGAGGGCCGTGCCCGGCCGGGTGAGCCAGTACGTGAACCTGCGGTGAGGAATAATATGATGAGGGGTGGGGGTAACGCGTAAAAAGAAATACCGGGCTAAAAAATGAAATTTGAGGCAGGGAGTGATGCCAAAAGCGTCACTCTTTGTTTTTGGCGGCCCAAAGCTCCCGCATGATGCGGCGCTTGTTGTCCAGCGGCAGCGGCAGATTGTGCTCAAAGAGGTCGATGGCTTCCCGGGGTACGCCGGCCATATCCGCCAGCTGCTGACGGGTGAGGTGCTGGGCCATGCGCAGTTTCCGGGCCTGGTAGCCGGGCAAAGATGCCCGCGTTAAAGATGTTGTTGCTGTCATAGAGTATCTCCTACCTTAAAAATACAGCCTCAAAGGCGGGACTGCCAGCATGTCCACACCCTTGCAGGTTAAGGGATAACACCCAAATACCGTACGCGGCATTACTTGCAAACATGGCGGATAGTTTGTTAAGCTTGGTGACGGAATAAAGTTCAGGCAGGTATAAAGCGTGACCCCGGACTTAACGGTCCAGTTAGCCCCGAAAAACAAAAAAGGCTTGCTCCTGGCCAACCCCGTCATGACGGCTTCCGGTACCTTCGGGTACGGGACGGAATACAGCCGGATGCTGGATATCCAGAGGCTGGGCGCCATCGTCTGCAAAGGCACCACCTTAAAGCCGCGGGAGGGTAACCCGCAGCCGCGCCTGGTGGAGACCGCCTGCGGCGTAATCAACTCCATCGGGCTGCAAAACATCGGGGTGGGGGCGCTCATCAGAGAGAAAGCGCCGATATGGGCGGGCTGGCGGGTGCCGGTAATCGTTAACATCGCCGGGGACACGGTAGAGGAGTACGGGGAACTGGCTCAAGCGCTGGACGGCGTGGCGGGCGTCAGCGGCATCGAGGTAAATATAAGCTGTCCCAACGTTAAAGCGGGGGGGGCGGCATTCGGGGCGGATGCGCCCACCGCCGCCGCAGTGACCAGGGCGGTCAGAAAAGCGACCAGTTTGCCGGTGATGGTCAAGCTCACGCCCAATGCGGGGGACATCGCCGGGGTGGCGCGGGCGGTCGAGGAGGCCGGGGCGGACGCTTTATCCCTGATCAACAGCGTCAGGGGCATGGCCATAGATATCAAAACAAGGCGGCCCGTCATCGCGAATATTACCGGCGGGCTTTCCGGACCGGCTATCAAGCCGATAGCGCTGGCGTTAGTGTATGAGGTGGCCGGGGCGGTAAAGGTGCCGGTGGCGGGGTGCGGGGGCATCGCCACCGCCGCGGACGCGCTGGAGTTTATCATGGCGGGGGCGGGCGCGGTGCAGGTGGGGAGCGCCACTTACGCCAATCCCCGCGCCGCGCTGGAGATAATCGAGGGCATAATGGCTTTCATGGAAAAAGAGGGGATTAAAACCATTGGGGAGATAGTGGGGGCGGGGAGAAGAAATCCTAAGCTCTAAACACTAAACTCTAAACGTTCCGGATTTAGTATTTAGAGCTTAGAGCTTTCTCCATTGAGCATATTCCCAAGTTAAGATATAATTAGTGAAGGTTTGCCCGTTTCCCGCATACGGAGGGGTCGCATAGTGGTCTAGTGCGGGCGCCTGCTAAGTGCTTACACGGGGTAACTCGTGTCGAGGGTTCGAATCCCTCCCCCTCCGCCAGCCTACGCTAAAGCTACGGCTGGCAAGCCAGCCCTTTAAAAAGCTACGGCTGGTAAACCAGCACAGATAGTATTAGTGCTTGAAGTACTCCGAAGTGATATACTGTTCCTTTAGAAATGTGGTATGTGTATATCCTAAAGAGTATAGCTGATAAAGGATATTATATAGGTTCTACAAATGATATAGAACGGAGATTGCATCAGCATAATTCCGGAGACGTTGTATCTACAAAAAATCGTACACCGTTTAGTTTGGAAGCATTTATTGCGGTAAAGGAAAAATCTAGGGCTATTGAACTGGAACAATATTTGAAAACAGGTTCAGGAAGGGCTTTATTAAAGAAAAGAATCCTTTAGCCGCCGTAGCTCGCAAGAGCGCAGGAGGCCTCCCCCCTCCGCCAGCCTGCGCTAAAGCTACGGCTGGCAAGCCAGCCCTTTAAAAAGCTACGGCTGGTAAACCAGCACCGCCAAAACTTCAGTTAGTAAACCGGCCCCCTTAAGATGAAATGAACAGCCAGATTGATGCTTATATTGATAAGCAGCCGTCTCCCCAGCAAGAAATCTGCCGGGCTTTGCGGGGGCTTATTTTCAAGACCTTCCCCGGCGTTATGGAAGAAATGAAGTGGGGCGTGCCCGCCTTTGCCGGGGGCAAGTTTTACATCGTGGGGCTGAAGGACCACGTCAACCTGGGGTTTTCTCTTGAAGGTCTGACGAAAGAGGATGAAAAGCTCTTCGACGGGGGCGGCAAAACGATGAAGCACATCGAGGTCATGTCCACGGACGGCATCGATGAAAGCAGAATCGTGGAATTGTTGAAACTGGTGGACAAAAGGGCTAAAGTATAAAGAAATTCAGGCAGGATTGAAACCTAAAAAAGCATGAAAACACCATATTACGAAGTGCCGCGCTTCAAACTTTACCTGGACGATTGCCTCAAGGTACTTGCAGAAATTCCGGAAAACTCTATAGACATGGTTTTCGCCGATCCTCCTTATTTTCTTTCTAATGGAACATTTACTTGTCAAAATGGCAAGAGAGTAAGCGTTAAAAAGGGCGAATGGGATTTGGGTAACGGATTAAAAGACACTTTCAATTTCCATATTGATTGGATAAAAGCATGTAAAAGAGTTTTAAAGCCTAACGGGACTATCTGGATAAGCGGCACATATCATTCTATTTACCAGTGTGGATTTGCTTTAGAAATTAACCAATTTCATATTCTTAATGATATTTCGTGGTTCAAACCCAATGCCTCACCCAATCTAAGTTGCCGCTATTTTACCGCCAGTCATGAAACCCTTATATGGGCAATTAAAGATAATAAATATAAGCATACCTTTAATTATGACCTGATGAAAAACGGCATGTGGAAAGAAGATTTTATTAAAAAGAATGGCAATCAAATGAGGTCGGTTTGGGCAATCAATACACCTAAAAAAGAAGAAAAGAAATACGGAAAACATCCCACGCAGAAACCGGCCGATTTACTAAAACGCGTCATATTGGCGAGTACTAATAGCGGAAATTTGGTGTTGGATCCATTTGCGGGAAGCTCGACCACCGGTCTGGTAGCTTATTATTATGGTAGAGATTTCATTGGTATTGATAATTCAAAAGAGTATCTAGACCTCTCAATTAAAAGGTTTGAGGATATGAAAGAAAAAACGGGGAATAGACTAGCATTTTCAATATGAAAGATTTGCTGATTAGAAAGATAAATCAATCCAAATGGTGGCATGTTCCTCCGAGAGATCCTAATGCTTATAAAAAGCGTGGGAAATTCTTGGCCTCAACATATTTACAGGCTGAGTTTTACGGGAAACCAAATATAGAACCTGAGAATGTACACATTAATAATCCAGTATTTGGTTTATCAGAAAGTGAAATTATTCAAAAATTGTTTGGCAGTAATGGACAGAAATATCTTGACGAACTCTTAAAAACCGGTGCAGATTTTTATAGGAAAAGATGCGAGCTTGATAGAAAAATGTATGTTAAAGCAAAATCTTTGGGGTTTGATGCTATTGTATTATTGACCAAAACGGGTGAAAATGCATTACAAAAAGGACGCAAACCTAACTCAATAGAACTAAATCTGGTAATATAATTAGCATGAAAAACATTAATTTCTATAAAAATGCTTTAAACTGTAATAGTAGCGATGAGGTTTTTAGCTATTTAGTAAATAATTTAAAACCGAGTGTATTATTATGGCCTTACTTTGTTAACTGGGAAAAAGTATTAAGAAATACAAGAAATATTGAGATATCTCTCAATAAGCTGAATTACCTAATTGGCAAAGAAAATTTTGATGATGAATTCAGGTATTTATTCATACATGAACCAGAATTAGTTAAAATCATACCTTTTCTAGTTGTAAGGGATGGTAAAAATACCTCCAGATTCAAAGTCCTTGTTGATTATACGCAAAAAAGATTGGTTTACGAGGACTATGATTTCAGCAAATCAAAACCAGATAGTACTGATATTGAGAAGTATTTATTCTTTGTTAAAGAAACAGGATTAAAAGAATTAATCGTTTCACAGAAAATTAAAAACCTCGTTGATTACATGATTGGAGTTGAAGCTGGACTTGATAGTAATGGAAGAAAAAACCGTAATGGTCACAGCATGGAAAAGGTTGTGGAATATTTTATTCAGGATTTGTGTACGAGATATGGTTTTAAATACTTGAAGGAAGCTGATTCAAGTAAAATTAAAAAAGAACTCGGATATAGCGTGCCAATAGATAAGTCTTCGAGAAGGTATGATTTTGTTGTGTCCAGTGGAGAAGAGCTAGTATTATTTGAAACGAATTATTACAGCGGAAGCGGATCTAAATTAAAATCAACTGCTGGCGAATATCGTAATCTATTTGACGTATTACAAGGAAAATATCGCTTTGTTTGGATTACAGATGGTTTCGGATGGGCATCAACTACGAGACCACTAAGAGAGACATTTGATCATATTGAATATATTTTCAACCTTAATATGCTGGAAAAAGGTATTCTGGATTTTATCCTGCCATCCAATAACACCAAGGCATTGAAGTAAATGCCTACCTACCATATCTGGACCATAGGCTGCCAGATGAACAAGGCAGAGAGCGAACGGCTGGCGGCGCGCTTTACGGAGCTGGGATACGGGGTGGCCAAAAGCATTAACGAGGCCGACCTTATAATCCTGAACAGCTGCGTAGTGCGCCAGAGCGCCGAAAACAGGGTGATTAACAAGCTGCACGACCTGAAGCACCTGAAAAAAGAGCGGCCGGGCGTGACGCTGGCGCTGACCGGCTGCATCGTGGAGTCGGACACTGACAGGTTGCATAAAAAATTCCCGTTTATCGACCACTTTTTCAAAGCGGGGGAAAACCCGCCGTGGCTGGAAAAACCTCTTACTCAACCCTTACCCCTGATCCCTTCTCCCTCTGTTTACGTGACCATCAGCCAGGGGTGCGATAACTTCTGCGCCTACTGCATCGTGCCTTTCCGGCGCGGGCGGGAGCGGAGCCGGCCTTTAGAGGAGATAATTTGTGAGGTCAAAGAGCTGGCGCGGCGGGGGGCTAAAGAGGTAGTCCTGCTGGGGCAGAACGTGGACTCCTACGGGCGCGATTTGCCGGGCAAGCCGGACCTGGCCGATTTGCTGGCGCGGCTCAACGAAACCGAAGGGCTGGCGCGGCTGCGCTTTCTGACCAACCACCCCAAGGACATGAGCCAGAAGCTTATCGAGACGATAGCGGGGCTGGACAAGGTCTGCGAGCAGATGAACCTGCCGGTGCAGGCGGGGAGCGATGAAATCCTCAAGGCCATGAAGCGCGGCTATACCGCGGCGCAGTACCGGCGGCTCGTTGAAAGCATCCGGGAGCACATTCCCGGCGCGGCCATCAGCACGGATATAATCGTGGGATTTCCGGGGGAAACGGAAAGCCAGTTCCGGCAGACGCTGGACTTGCTCAATACGCTAAAGTTTGCTACAGTTCATGTAGCGGCTTATTCGCCGCGGGAGGGCACGGCCGCCGCCCGGGACTACGCGGACGACGTCCCGCCGGACGAGAAAAAAGACAGGTTAAGCAGGGTGGAGGCGCTACAGGAGAGGGTGCAGTCGGACATCAACGCCGGACTGCTGGGCGAGACCCTGGAAATACTCGTCGAGGGCAGGAACAAAGGCAAATGGTACGGCCGCACCCGCACGGACAAGCTGGTATTTTTCAGCGGCGGCGGGGAATACGCCGGGCGGCTGGTAAAGATAAAGATAGACAAGACCAGCGCCTGGTCGTTACAGGGCAAGATAGCGGCGGACGGGGAAAATTAGAAGTAGACAGTAAACAGCAGCCACCCCTTTACCCGCCAACGGAAAACCGTGAACTGTTAACTGTTAACTCAATCAGGAGGGACCATGAATAAGGTGTTAAAAATCGGACTCATAGCAGGGCTGCTCCTTTCAGTCCTGGTGCTTTTCAGCGGCTGTTACGCTTCTACCAGCACTACCTCAGCGGACGGCGAACCGGTGGAGACCAGCTGGTTCTCCCAGTACGGAATGCTCCTTTTCCTGGTGGTAATCTTCGCGCTTTTCTACTTCGTGATGATACGCCCGCAGCGAAAACGCCAGAAGGAACACCAGCAAATGATGGAAGGGCTGCAAAAGGGCGACAGAGTAGTCACGGCCGGCGGCATTTACGGCACCATCGATAGCCTCAGTGATGATTCCGTCGTGATTAAAGTGGAAGGCGGCACCACCATGAGGGTGGCGCGGGGCAGCGTGGCGGTGCGGCGGGACGAAACGAGTATGAGTATGAGGAAATAAGCCCGACTCCGGCCGACCGTAATCGATAAAGAAGATCTCGCTCCTGGAAAACAGGTTTGTTTCGCGATTAAAGCGGAGGAGATATGGAATAGTCCGGAAAACGCGCCATACCGGTGAAAACCGGGATGGTTGATTGTTACGCGGAAAATGAATCTCTAAAATACTTCTTCCTTCAGAACGGCAGAAAGCACTAAATCAAAATGGACACACAGCTCAATCAATATATATCCGACGCGCAGCTGGATGCCATCATCGGCGCCGCCCTGGACGAGGACATATCCCAGGGAGACGTCACCAGCGAGGCGCTGATCCCGCCGGAGCTGGCCGGCAGGGCGGAAGTGACGGTCAAGGAACAGGGCGTCCTGGCCGGCATCGGGGTGGCGGCGCGGGTATTCCGGCGCATCGACCCCTTGATAAAGATTGAAATAATGATAGAGGACGGCACGCCGGTCAAGCCGGGGGACATCGCCGCGAGCATCGCGGGCAGCGTGGCCTCCATACTTAAAGCGGAGCGCACCGCCCTCAATTTTTTACAGCGTTTGAGCGGCATCGCCTCCCAGACAGCGCGGTACGCGGCGGAAATCCAGGGCTTTAGCGCCGGCATCTACGATACGCGCAAGACCACCCCCGGCCTGCGCCTGCTGGAAAAATACGCGGTGCGGATGGGCGGTGGGCACAATCACCGCCACCACCTGGCCGACGCCGTCCTGATAAAAGACAACCACATAGCGGCGCTGCGGGCCATGGGGCTGGGGCTAAAGGAAATTATAGATAAAGCCCGGCAGAACGCACCCGCCGGCATTACCGTGGAGATAGAAGTGACGACACCCAGGGAGGCGGCGGAGGCGATGAAAGCCGGGGCGGACATCATCATGCTGGACAACATGAGCATCAACGATATGAAGCAGGTGGTGAACATGGCGGCGGGGAGGGTCAAGCTGGAAGCCTCCGGAGGCATCACGCTGGAAAACGTCCGCCAGGCAGCCATGGCGGGGGTGGACATTATCTCTATCGGGGCTTTGACGCACTCTTACAAAGCCCTGGACATCAGCCTGGAAATGGCGACGCAGACTCTATCGCTGCTTTAGCGCCGGCCGGGCGGCACAGCCCGTGCGTCTCCAGCAAAGCCCTGTCATGCAGTATCTTTTCCACCGTGTCATCGGCGGCTATTTTGCCCCCGTCCAGGATAACCACGCGGCGGCAGAGGGCGGCCACCAGCTCCAGGTCATGGGTGGCGATGATGCGCGTCACCGGCAGCGCCAGCAGCATATCTATCAGCTGCCACTTGCCGGCGGGGTCGAGATTGCTGGTAGGCTCATCCAGGACCATGACTTCCGGGCTCATGGACAGCACCGTGGCGATGGCGATGCGCTTGCGCTCGCCCAGGCTCAGGTGGTGGGAGGAGCGGTTTTCAAAGCCGGACATGCCCACTTTAGCCAGCGCCGCCGCCACCGCCCGGCGGACTTCCGCCTCGGTATAATCCAGGTTCAGCGGGCCGAAGGCCACATCATCGAAAACGGTGGCGGAAAAAAGCTGGTCATCCGGGTCCTGGAACACCAGCCCGATGCGCCGCCTGACCTCTTTCAGGTTTTTATCCGTAATATTTTCCCCGAATACCTTGACGCCTTCCCGGCCGCGCAGGATGCCGTTGAGGTGAAGGAGCAGGGTGGACTTGCCGGCGCCGTTGGGGCCGATGATGGCCAGCGCCTCGCCGCGGCTCACGGACAGGTTGATGCCGCTCAGCGCCCGCCGCCCGTCCGGGTAAGCATAAGCCAGGTCTTTCAGCCCGATTATTTCTTCCATTTTAAATCCAGTGCCAATAGTTATAGATTAAAATAAAAGCCAGTACGAGCGCCAGCCCCGCGCCGAAAAGCAGGTCAGCCGATTGAAAGCTCAAGCGGCGCAGCGTACGCGTCCGGCCGTCATAGCCGCGCGCCGCCATGGCGGTATAGACCCGCTCCCCGCGCTCGTAGCTGCGGATGAAAAGCGTACCGGCCATGCTGCCCACCGTTTTAATGCGAAAAAGTCGGCTCCCTCCCACGGCCCGGCTGTCCCGCGCCTGCTTCATGCGCAGCACCTCGTCCGTCAGGATAAAGATGTAGCGGTACATGAAAGAAAGCGTCATCACCATCACCCGTGGCAGGCGCAGCTGCTCCAGCCCGCGGAGGAGGCGGGACATCGGCGTCGTCGCCATCAGCAAAATCAGGCTAAGGATAGACAGCCACGCCTTGGCCGCCACCGCCCCCAAGAGCTGAAGCCCCTGGTGCGATACGGTGAGGCGCCACGACCCGATATAGAAGCCGGCGAAAGTGTCCCCTCCTTTGAAGAAGGGGATAAAAACGGCGATAACCAGAACGAAGGGGATAATCGTCAGCGAGCGCTTCAGGATATAGAGCACCGGCACGCGGGAAAGCAATACCAGGACGGCGATGAGCACGAAATAGGCCGCGTACACCAGCCACCGCCCCGGCTCCGTGAGCGCCAGCGCCAAAATCAGCAGGAAGGCGGCGATGAACTTGGTGCGGGGGTCCAGCCGGTGCATCAAGCTAGCGCCGTCACTGTACCGGTCCAGGAAGCTGTGTTTCATGTTTTATTGCCCGGCGCTGCCGGTCCGCCGGCGTTTAATCAGCCAGGAAACGCCGTAAGCCACCCCGAACACCACCAGGGTGCCGAGCAGACCCGCCAGGATGGTGGCCAGCTTCTCGTTATGGACGCCGGGAAAAACGTAGTCCGCAATCACCTGGTAGGGCGCGGCGCTGGCTTTCTCGATAAAGCCGTGGTTTTCCGCTACTTTTTCCAGTCCGTCCGGCGAGGACGAAGCCAGCGGCGAAAGCACCGCCAGCAGCAGGCTGGCAATCAAGGCCCAGTGCCACCATTTCATATCTCGCTCCTTTTAACGGCTTTCAGCGGCTGCCATAAATCCGCCCGGGTGGCCAGCACCACACTGAGCGCCGCGGTAGTTATCAGTCCCTCCCCGAGGCCGATGAGGGCGTGAACACCGGTCATGGCCGGCAGCACGACGCCCCACGGCGAAACGCCGGAGACGCCCAGCTCAATGGCGCAGGCGAGGGCCGCCAGCAGCACCGAAGCCCAGGCCCCGACGAACCCGCCGATAAGCCGGCCTTTGCGGCTGTCACCCAGCACCAGAGCGGTGAGTTTGTAAATATAGTAGCCGCAGAAGGGAGCGACGATGCCCATGTTCAGGATGTTGACGCCCAATGCCAGCAGCCCGCCGTCCTGGAAAATGAGGCACTGGGCGATAAGCACGCAGCTCATTATCAGCACGGCAGCCCACGGCCCCAGCAGGATGGCCGCCAGCGTGGCCCCGATGAGATGCCCCGAAGTGCCCCCGGCGATAGGGAAGTTGAGCATCTGGGCGGCGAAGATAAAAGCCGCCAGCACGCCCATCAGCGGGACCTGTTTTTCCTTGAGATTTTTATTGGCTTCTTTCACGGCGTAGCCGATGCCGCCCGCCGATACCGCGTAGCCGGTAGCCACGGTAGCCACGTTAAGAAAGCCGTCCGGTATGTGCATGAATCCTCTCCTTTCCCAAGCGCAACATTGAGATGCAGATGCAACCAGTTGCAATTAAAAGATAAAAAAATATATTACAGACTGTTTTCCTCAACCGTAAAATACCCGTGTTTCCACATAGTTACAAGCGGATGCAACTGCAATTATTTGTAATAATAGCCTAAACGGGCGGCGGTGTCAATAGAATTAGGGGGGAAGAGGGAAGAGGGAAATTACCTCTCCTCCTAACCTCCTCTCCGTCGACAGAGAGGAGGAACCGAAGGGGGAAGGTACGAACTAATCCTACGACGGTTTATCGCGGCTATCAAGCATCAGCGTGACAGGGCCGTCATTATGGATTTCCACCTGCATGTGCTGCTGGAAACGCCCGGTGACCACTTTCAGGCCGCTGGCGCGGCACAGCTCCACGGTATAGTTGAAAAGCGTTTCCGCCGGTTGGGGAGGAGCGGCATCCGTAAAGTCCGGGCGGCGTCCCCGGCGGGCGTCCGCCAGCAGGGTGAACTGGCTTACCAGCAGGAGGTCGGCCTTAACGTCCAGGGCGGAGAGGTTGAACTTGTCCCGGTCATCCGTGAAAATACGCAGGTTGACTATTTTCCGCACCAGGTACTGCGCGTCTTTTTCCGTATCTCCGGCGGCCACCCCCAGCAGCACCACCAGCCCCGGGCCTATCCTCCCCACCACCTCCTCCCCCACGCTGACGGAGGCCCGGCTGACGCGCTGGAGCAGCGCTTTCACGCGGCGCTCTTCCTGGAGTCCGGTTTATCTTTGGCGGGCTCCGCCTTGGGTTTAGCGGGTTCCGGGGGGTTCTTGCTGGTGGAGGCATCGCTCCCGGTACGGTGGTCGGTCACATAGAAGCCGCTGCCTTTAAAAATTATCGGCGAGGGGAGGAAAACGCGCCGGGACTTCTTGCTGCACTTGGGACAGTCCGCTTGCGGCTTGTCATGAAAACCCTGCCTCAGATCAAAGCGGTGGCCGCAATGATTACATTCGTACTCGTAAATCGGCATAAAAAAATCACCTCGGATAAATACAACCTCTACATAATATTTTACATGAGCGGCAGGGCGCAGGCAAGCTGGAGAGGCCGGGGTGGGAGAGTATTGTCCGTTTAGGGCGTAATCTGCTATACTGGATTTGCGCCCCCATCGTCTAGTGGCCTAGGACAGCGGCCTTTCAAGCCGTCAACATGGATTCGAATTCCGTTGGGGGCACTTTTTTTACCTGTTCTCTGGGAAGCAACATAAAAGGCGACCAGCCAAATCACCCCCGCTTATTAACGTGGCGATAGCCCCGCCGGATAAAGAGAACGGGGATACATGAAAAAAGCAGTCAACCGCGAGCGAGTCTCCGTTATCGCCATCGTCAGCCTGGCGGTAATGGCGATGAGCGTGCTCCAGCCTATCCTTTCTCCCGGCTGTTCCGCTCACCGCGCCTTTTGTTGCATTGTACGGGCAAATAGCATAGAATTTGCCTTATAAAACGCAGGAAGGAGAACTTTCGTGGCCGATAAGAAATATAGCAAGAACGTTAATAAACTGAAGTTTCAGAAGGGGCGGGGTGGCGCCAACGCCAAAGAGCTGGTCTTTGTGGGGGGCGAGGAGCTGGGCGGGTTCAACCTCAATTTCATCGTGGGGGTTTACGACCAGGTAGGCGATTGGGCGCCGGACATGGGAGCGCATATCCACCCTTTCGACGAGTGTCTTTTATTCTTCGGGTACGATGATAACGACCTGGGCTATCTGGGGTCGGACATGTCTTTAGCCCTGGGCAAAGAATACGAAGTACACAAGTTCAACGTGCCCACCGTGGCGGCGGCGCCGGCCAACCTGGCGCACTGCCCACTGGTTACCGAGAAAGTCTATAAGCCCTTCGGGCATTTTCACCTGGCCCTCAACTCCAAGTACTCCGGGACGGGGGTGAAACAGGAAGGCACTACCAACGGCCGCAAGTACACACACTATTTCAAGACGATGCCGGTAAAGAAGGGGCCGGGCGGGGCCAACGCCAAGCAGACGATGACCATGACGGGGGCGGAGCTGGAAGGGCTGCCCATCAACTTTACCATGGGCCTCTACAACCAGGCGGGGGAGTGGTACCCGGGGCGGGGCTCCTGTTTCCATTCCTATGATTCCTGCCTGATATTCTTCGGGCACAAGACGGAAGACCTGAGCTACCTGGGAGCGGAGATAAGCATCGAGCTGGGACAGGAACGCGAAAAATACACCTTCGACGTGCCCACGGTAATATCACTGCCCAAGGGGATGCCGCACTTCCCCATCGTCTGCAACCGGGTGGACAAGCCCTATTCCGTAATGCAGGTGGGGCTCAGCGCCAAGCCCGATATCGCCTGGGTAAAATAGGCTTTTTACGCAGGTTCCGCGAGGAATATTCTTAGCTCGAACAGCGCCATGTAGGCCAGCCGTCCGGCGGCCTGGGCAAGCCGGAGGGAATAGCTGCGCACCCGCGGCTGCCCGGTCTTGCGCCCGGCGATGGCGATGAATATTTTAGCCATCGGGATATCATCGACCGTTTCCGCGTAGCCCTCGATGGCCAGGCCGATGCCGGCGCTCAGCTTTTCCCGGGCCAAAGACGCCATGGCGGCGGCGATATTCCCCGTGCCGCCGGCGCCCCATACCAGCCCGAGCGCCAGCTTGGCCTCGTCCGAGGCGGCGTAAATGCCGCCCCGGAAATACCGGCCGTTATCCGGGGCGCGGGAAAGCACCTGTATCAGCGAGCCGCCGGTGAAGGACTCGGACACGGCCAGCGTCTGTCCCTTATCGACCAGCATTCGCCCCACCACCCCCTCTAAAGATTCCTCATCAACGCCCCACACGTATTCCCCCACGATGTCCCTGACCGCCGTCTCATGGCGGGATATCATATTTTTAGCTTCCTCCAGGGTGGACGCCTTGGCGGTAATGCGCAGGTGGATGCCGTCCGGCCTGGCGTAAAGGGCAAGGGTGGGGTTGGCGGATTTCAGCGGCGCCGCCAGCTGCTCATCGGCGGTGCCTTCCGGCAAACCGTAGATTTTGAGCGTGTGAGAGAGGATGATAGCGCCCGAACGACTCTGCAAGGCCGGGGCGATATGGTTTTGCCACATGGGCTGGAGCTCTCCGGGTGGGCCGGGCAGGGCGATGATTACCCGCCCGTCCTTTTCCGCCCACCAGCCGGGGGCGGTGCCGCGGGCATTGGGGACGGCCTGGGCCGAGGGAATCAGCGACGCCTGCTTGAAGTTGTTGGCGGACATGTGGATGCCGCGCTCCGAGAAAAACTTTTCCAGCGTTATTTTCAGAGCGGGGTCGACCTCCATCTTTTCGCCGAGGAGGCCGGCTATCGTCTCCCGGGTGATATCGCCTTGAGTAGGGCCCAGCCCGCCCGACGTTAAAATAAGGTCGGACCGCTGCCAGGCCAGCTTCAAGGCGCCGGAGAGGCGCTCGAAGTTATCGCCGACGGACGACGTATAAAAAAGGTCGATGCCCAGCGCCGCCAGCTCCCGGGCCAGGAAAGAGGTGTTGGTGTCCGCCACCTCCCCGAGCAGCAGCTCCGTGCCGGTGGTAATGATTTCTGCTTTCATATTTTGCCTCGATTAAAACAGGGTGGGATTTACTGAAATTGTACCTTTAACGATTGGGCGGGCGCAACAACGAACGTTCAGGGTGAGCGGATACGGGAGTTTTGAAAAATGCCGCTCATGGTGAACGGGGCATTACTTGTAGCGTCACCCCTTTTGTCATTCCCGCGCAGGCGGGAATCCAGCAGTGAAAGACAACTAATCACTGGTTTTCAAAGTGGATTCTGACTTTCGTCAGAATGACAATCGTGTTAAGACGGTGAGATTGTTTATCACTATCGGCTGCCAAGGCCTTGTACGGTGGGCAGGGCATTCCTGGCAATGACAGGCGCATTCGTCAATCCTGCGTTTTATTCTCTCCTTCCATTCTCCCCCCAACTTTTATATACTGTTAATTGAAACCAATGGCAAGGAGGAACGCCCATCAATATCTTTCAAAAAGTCCTGAAACGCACCCGCGAAACCTGGTTCGGGCGGGCGATGAGCCTGTTCGACCGCGGCGCCATCGGCAAAGAGGTCTGGGAAGAGCTGGAGGAGCTGCTGATATCAGCGGATGTGGGCGTCAGCACCACGGAAAAACTCATCGGAATCGTTAAAGAGCGCGCCGCCGCGGAAAAGCTGGACGGCAGCGGGGTGAGCGCCATTCTCAAAGAGGAAATGATAAAGATACTTAACGTGCCGCCCCGCCCCGCCGCGGCGGATATTGCCCCGCCTAAAGTCTACCTGGTGGTGGGGGTCAACGGCAGCGGCAAGACCACCACCATCGCCAAGCTGGCCTATCAACTGAAAAAAGAGGGCAAGGACGTGCTGCTGGCGGCGGCGGATACCTTCCGGGCGGCGGCTATCGACCAGCTCAAGAAACAGGGGGAGCGGGTGGGGGTGAACGTTATCGCCCACCAGCCGGGGGCCGACCCCGGGGCGGTGGTCTATGACGCCCTGCAAGCGGCCAAAAGCCGTCAGGCGGATGTCCTCATCATCGATACCGCGGGGAGGCTGCATACCAAGTTCAATCTCATGGAAGAGCTGAAAAAGGTCAGGCGGGTGGCCGCCAGGCTGGACGCCACCGCCCCGCACGAGGTGCTGCTGGTGCTGGACGCCACCACCGGCCAGAACGGCCTGACCCAGGCCCGCTACTTTACCGAGGCGGTGGGCGTGACCGGCATCTTCATCGCCAAGCTGGACGGGACCGCCAAGGGCGGCATCGTGCTGGCTATCTGTGACGACCTCAAAGTCCCCATCCGGGGCATCGGGGTGGGAGAGGGGCTGGAGGATATGGTAGAATTTAACGCCGCGGACTTCGTGGAAGCGCTGACAGCGTAGCAGCCGGGAGGCAGCATGATCGAGATAAGCATTAATCCCATCGCTTTTTCCATCGGGCCGATAGATGTGGGGTGGTACGGTATCATGGTCACCCTGGCGGTGATAACCATGGTCGTCTGGGCGCTGTTAAACGCGCGGAAAGACCCCAAAATTACCTATGACATGGTCATCAACGGCGCGCTGGTGGGCATACCTTCCGGGGCTATCTTCGCCCGCCTGCTGCACGTGATAGATAAATGGAGCTACTATTACCACAACCCCGGGGAGATAATCGGCGGGGACGGCCTGACGATATGGGGGGCGGTGCTGGGGGTGGCGCTCGGCCTGTGGATATTCAGTCGGTTCAACAAGCGTTCCTTCGCCTACCTGGCGGACATGCTGGCGCCCGGCATTATCCTGGCGCAGGCGGTGGGCAGGGTGGGCTGCACCATCCTGGGGGACGATACCGGCACCTTCACCTCGCTGCCTTGGGGGGTGGTCTATACCAACATGAACAGCCCGTCCTTCGGGCTGCCGCCCACGCACCCGGTAGTCACCTACGAGATAATCTACAACCTTATCGCCTTCGGGGTGCTGTTCCTGCTGCGCAAGAAGCTCAAGCCGGACGGCTCTTTGTTCATGGTGTATCTGGCGCTTTATTCCGCGTGGCGGCTGGGCGGCGACTTTATGCGCACCGGCAGTACTTTCCTCTTCGGCCTGCACCAGGCGCAGGTCATCAGCATCATCGTACTGCTGGTTACCGTGCCCATGCTTATCTGGAAGACGCGGTGGGTGAAAGACGGGGAGCACGAAGAGGCCGCGCCGGAGGAGAAGCCGGCAGCGTAGCAAGAACGTTATTCCCGCTCATCCTGAGCTTGTCGAAGGAGAAAACGGGAATCCGCTTATGGTGGCCAAACAATAAACGGTATTCGTGGGTGGATTCCAGCCCCCGATTGTCATACGGGGCACGGCTGCGCGGGAATTACAACTAGCCTTTGTGCCGGTTGATATGCGCCACCTGCCACGCGTTGCCCGTACGCACGCCGGCGACGGCGCAAACGCGGATGTCATCACCTTTGTATTCCACGGCGGAAATGCCGTAAAGAAAGTCGGCTATTTCCTGCGGCGCGGCGGCATCGCACTTGATTTCCGCCAGCCCCTTATCCGCTTTAAAAGCGCCGGGGTTTTCCATGTTGCCGTGGTAAGTTGCGACACCGCTTAACCTGCCCGCTTTGGCATTCACCCGCCAGGTAAAAGCCGGTCGGTCCGCTATCTTGATGCTGACGATGGAGACGGGTTGGCCGCCGGCGTTATTGGTAATTACGCCGGAGATGCGGGGGGTCTGGAGGCTGTCCGGCTCATAGTTGGCGCCGTCCATCAGCTTTTTCATATACCCCCTGGAGGGGGCGGACTTAACGTTGAAAAGGAGCTTGTAAGCTTCGTAAATCGCCTCGGTCTGGATACCGTTGCTCACGGCCAGCACCCCGCTGGCGTTGTCGTACTTAATGGCGGTATAGTGGCGCAGGGGGTCGTAAGCGGCGTCGCCGATAGGCCCCATGATAATGCCGTTGTCTCTGGGGGTAGCCTGGCGCTCGCGGCTGGCCGGGCTGCGCCCGGTCACGAGGTAGGCGAAAGCCGGATTGCCCTGCGGCGTTAAGCCCAGGAATAGCTGCCGGCCGGGGTAGGGTCCATTGGGGTTTTTCATCTTCTTCACTCCTGTTAAGCGCTCTTTTTAAAGTCGAGGATATTGAGCCTTAGTTTTTTCTGTCCGTTCCAGTTATCTATCTCCAGATTATAGACGATGTCTATGCGCGGGGCGAAGTCCGCCTGGTGGTTGGCCAGCCGGAAAGCCACCGCGTCCCAGGTGGCGCCGTTTTGCTTCAGCTTGAAGCGCAGGTGCTCGCCGCCGCTGCCCATAGTGCGCCTTTCCACCACCTCCACCCCCCGGCTCAGGAAAGAGGGCACCGGGTTGCCGCGCCCGAAGGGCGCCAGCTGCTGGGTAGTCGGGTAGGTGTCCCCGCCCAGGTCGCTCAGCCTGACCTCGGCGTCAATGTCCAGGTGGGGGCGCAGCTCCACGCCGGCCAGCTTTTCCGCGGCGAAGGCGGAAAGCTCCTGCTCCAGCTGCGGCAAGTCTTTGGTGGGCATGGAAAAGCCGGCGGCGGCGGCGTGGCCGCCGTAGCGGGAAAAATATTTACTGAATTTGTTCAGCGCGGCGATAATATCGAACTCCGGGATGCTGCGGCAGCTGGCGTGGCTGACCGTATCCGCGGTATGTATTACGATGGAGGGCCGGTAAAACTCCTCCGAAAGGCGGCTGGCCACCAGCCCGGCGATGCCCATGGGGTACTCTTTATCGGCGGTGATAAGGAGGGGCGGCAGGCCCAAAGCGATGACCTGCTCCCGCGCCCGGATAAGGGTGGAAGAAGTGAGACGCTGCCTTTCCTCGTTTTTACCACAGAGCCAGGCAGAAAGCTCCCGGGCTTCCTGTTCCGACTCCGTCATCAGCAGGTTATAGCCGGTAAGCCCGTCCGCCAGCCGCCCGGCGGCGTTAAGGCAGGGGGCGATGACCCAGGCGACGCGGTCGGCGTCCAGGTTGCCGCTTTCCAGTCGGGTCTGGCTGATAAGCTCGCGGATGCCGGGGCGGGGAGAGGCGTTCATGTTTTTAATGCCCTCCCGGATAAGGAAGCGGTTTTCCCCCAGCGGCGGGGACATGTCCGCGATAGTGCCGATAGCCACCAGGTCCAGGACGCTGTTGGCTTGCTCCTCCTTGCCCAGGCTGCGGAAAAGCCCCTGGAGCACCTTGAAAGCCACGCCCACCCCCGCCAGGTCGCCGTAAGGGTAGAGGGCAGGCGGCAGCTTGGGATTGACCACGGCCACCGCGGCCGGGATTTCCTCCAGGGGGCTGTGGTGGTCGGTAATGATAACGTCCAGCCCGGCTTTCATGGCCTTTTTTACTTCCGGCACGTCCGTCACGCCGCAGTCCACGGAGATGACCAGGCTTACGCCCTGCTCGCGGAGCTTTTTCAAGACGGGCGTGGAAAGGCCGTGCCCCTCCGTTTGGCGGTGGGGAATATAGGGGACGGTCTTGCCGCCCAATAGCGCCAGCCCCAGGGCGAGCACGGCGGTGGCGGTAATGCCGTCCGCGTCAAAATCGCCGTAAATGCAGATAGTCTCGCCGGAAAGCAGGGCGCGGTTGATTCGGATAATCGCCTGTTCCATGCCGGACAGCAGAAAGGGGTCGCCCATCAGGGAGCGGTCGCTGGCCAGAAAAGCCGTGATGTCCTCCGGCCGGGTAACGCCGCGGTTGTAGAGGAGCTGCACCAGCAGAGGGGAATAGCCGGAAGCGCCGGTCTTTTCCGGGGGAAAAGGCGCCGGGGGCAGGAGGTTCCAGCGACTATGGCTCAAGATTAAGCCTCAATATATCTCCGCAGTATCAGCACCGAATTGTGCCCGCCGAAGCCGAAAGAGCTGGTCAGGGCGGTATCCACCTTGGCCGGGCGGGCGACGTTAGGCACGTAATCGAGGTCGCAGTCCGGGTCCGGGTTATCGTAGTTAATGGTGGGCGGGATGATATTGTTCAGGATGGTCATAACGCAGATAGCCGGCTCGATGGCGCCGGCGCAGCCGATAAGGTGCCCGGTCATGGACTTGGTGGAGCTGACGGGGACTTTATAGGCGTAATCGCCGAAGACGGTCTTGATAGCCTTGGTCTCCATGGCGTCGTTAAGCTGGGTAGAAGTGCCGTGGGCGTTGATATAGTCGATTTCCTCCGGCTTGATATTGCCGCGTTTCAGCGCCAGCTGCATGGCCCTGGCGGCGCCCTCGCCGGTCTCCAGGGGCTGGGTGACATGGAACGAGTCCGCCGTAGCGCCGTAGCCCACTATTTCCGCCAGGATTCTGGCGTTGCGTTTCAGGGCGTGCTCCAGGCTTTCCAGGATAAGGACGACCGCGCCCTCCGCGATAACAAAGCCGTCACGGTCTTTTTCAAAGGGACGGGAGGCTTTCTGGGGGGCGTCATTACGCGTGGAAAGCGCCTTTAACTGGCTGAAGGCGGTCATGCCCAGCGGGTTGATAATGGCTTCCGCCCCGCCGGCAATCATCACGCTGGCGTTGCCGAATTTAATGTATTCCGCCGCCGAACCTATAGCGTCCGAGCCGCTGGAGCAGGCGGAGGTCATGCACATGTTGGGGCCCTTGACGCCCAGGGCGATGGATATCTGGGCGGCGGCGATATCGGAAATCATCATCGGCGCCAGGAAGGGGCTGACCCGGTCCGGGCCTTTTTCCACCAGTATCCTAGCCTGCTCGAAAAGCGTGGTCAGGCCGCCGATGCCGCTGCCGATAAACACGCCGATGTCTTCCCGGTTGGAGTCGGTTATGGTGAGGTTAGCGTCCTTGACGGCCTGGTAACCGGCCGCCACCGCCAGCTGGGCGAAGCGGTCCATGCGGCGGGCGTCCTTGCGGTTGATGTAGGTCACGGGGTCGAACCCCTTGACCTCCCCGGCGAACTTGACCTCCATGCCGGAGGCGTCGAATAAAGTAATATCAGCGATGCCGGACTTGCCGGCGATAAGGCTCTGCCAGGTGGCGGGCATATCCAGTCCGAGCGGCGTGAAAGCCCCGATGCCGGTAACCACCACCCTGTTGATTTGATTTAAAATAGGATTTGCCTCCTCTTTCCGGTTGGGAATAAAGCGGAATTGAATGCCGTATGCGCCTTATTTTATACATATTTTACGCCTGTTTTCAAGTTGCGGATATTAGGAGAAAAGGTAAGTACCCCTCCCCTTATCCCATCCGCTGGATTCCGTGTCAGGCACGGAATGACAAATCTCTAATTTCGGGGAGATTGTTTCATCGTACCGATTTTATAATGACTCCGCGCAATGACAACTTTTGCTGCTTCCTTTTTGACCCTGCCTGAAGGTAAACGCTATAATTCCAATATCATCCCATGAACACAGCAGACAAGAGACCTACCGTGGCTCTGGACAGCCTGGGCTGCAAGCTGAACCAGGCGGAAATCCAGCAGCTTGCCCGCCAGCTGGCGGCGGCTGGCTATAGAGTGGTCGACGGCGCGGCAAAGGCGGATATCTATATCCTGAACACCTGCACGGTCACCCACGTCGCCGACCGCAAATCGCGGCACCTGTTAAGGCTGGCCAGAAAGCGCCATCCGGCGGCGCGGCTGGTGGCTATCGGGTGCTATGCCCACCGCGCCCCGGCCGAGCTGGCGCAAATTCAGGGGGTGGAGCTGGTGCTGGGCAACGACCGTAAAATGGAGCTGTTGGGCCTGCTGGGAGACGACGCCGCAGCGGAGCATAGGGTAAGTCCGGCGGCCAGCCCCAGGGAAACCGGGCGCAACCGCGCTTTCCTCAAGATACAGAGCGGCTGCCGCAACTTCTGCGCCTACTGCATCGTGCCGCTGGTGCGCAGTAAAGAAGAGAACGTTCCGGCGGAAAAGGTGGCGGGACAGGTCAAAGAGCTGGCGGCGCAGGGCTGTAAAGAGGTGGTGCTGACCGGCACGGAAATAGGCGCCTACCACAGCCGGGGCGTCAACCTGGAGGGGCTTATTAAGCGCATCCTGGCGGAAACAACCGTAACGCGCCTGCGGCTCTCCTCATTACAGCCGCACCAGGCAACCCCGTCATTGATCGGGCTGTGGCGGGACGCCCGTTTGTGCCCGCATTTTCACCTGTCTTTACAGAGCGGCTCCGATACGGTGCTTAAAAGAATGAACCGGAAATACACCGCCGCCGACTTCCTGAAAACAGTTACGCTTATCCGGGAAAGCGTGCCGGACGCGGCCATCACTACCGATATTATCGCGGGGTTTCCGGGAGAAACGGACGCGGAGTTTAAAGAAACTCTAGACTTTTGCCGCCGGGCAAAATTCGCCCGGATGCACGTTTTTCCGTTCTCCGCGCGGCCGGGCACGGCGGCGGCGACCATGCCATCGCAGATAACCGCGGAAATAAAGAAAGAGCGCGCGGACGCGATGCTGGCGCTGGCCAGGGAAAGCGCGCGGGCTTTTCAGCAGCTATTTTTAGGCCGGACGCTGGAGGTGCTCTGGGAACAGGGGAGGGGCGGCATATGGTCCGGCCTGACCGGCAACTATATCAAGGTTTACATAAGAAGCAGGAATGATTTGGCTGACAAGATACAGTCGGTGAAACTGCAAAAGCTTTACCGGGACGGGGTGTGGGGGGAGTTACCCTAAAGCCTATTTCTTCAGCTGGCGGGTGGGATTAACGGACTCGCAGGGGACTTTGGTCTGGCACAGACCGCAGCCGAAAACGCTGATATCCAGGTCATACTCCCCGGTGGTATGATAGCCGATTTTGTGTAAATAGCCGCTGCACCTGGTCTTATCGTGGCCTTTTTCCGAGATGGCCTGCGCCGGGCAACGCTCGATGCAGACGCCGCACTTTTCCTTGACGTATAACAGGCAGTTGGCGTAGGGGCCGGCGGCGGCGCGGGGGCTGGCTGGTATCGCCAGGCCGGTTATCACGCTGCCGCAGCGGTGGGCGATGCCGCGCTCGGTGATAAAGCCGTCAGACAAACTGAAAGTGCCCAGCCCGGCGGCGTAGGCGATGTGCCGCTCGGACCAGCTGGAACGGATGTTCCCGGCATCGGTGAAAATCTTGAGGTGCCCGGGTAAAGCCGGCGCGGCCGCCAGGCATCCCCGGCCGGTGAGATATGCCACTACGTGGCGGCGCAGGGCGTCATTGAAAACTTCCCCGTACCAGCGGGTGTGGGACCAGGGACGGGAGGGGCGGAGCGTCTCAGTGCGATTGGTCAGGCGGGTCTTTTTCGTGATGGGCAAAATCCAGGAGATAACGGTCAAACGCTCCGGCAGCTCTTCCGGGGTCTTACCGGTAATCTGGGCCAGCGCCTCGCGGGGGGTGAGGTGCGTGTCACCGATAATGGTCTTATACTCCTGGAAAAGGGGGTCGGCGCCGTCAGCGAACTGCACCAGCGGCTCGTCGAAAATAGGGCCGGCGGCGGCGGGGGGCAAACGGTTGAGCGGGCTTTGCCGCACGAACTCCTTGATTTCCGTGATAATGGCGTCAGCGTGTTTATCGGTCATCGGCGTACAATCGCGGACAGCGGCAGGGCGCTTAAGGCATTACCGGGCGGTTTTCCAGAATCTTGCGCAGGGTGCGCGTGGGCATCAGGAAATCGTCCTCGGTAATATACATGGTCCCCACGATGCGCATTTTTTCCAGCAGCGTGTAGAGGTTGATGCCCCACCCTATCCCCCAGAACGCCCCGGTAAAGATGCGGCCGTCCTCCGCGTTCCAGAAAATTTCCATCAACCTGGCCGCGGTAGGCGCGCGGAAGTCATAAGGGATAACGCCCAGTTTACCGTGCCAGCGCCGTTCCGCGCGGGGTTTTTCCAGCTCCTGGCACAGCGCCGCCAGCGTGACGGTAATCACCGTCGCCCCCACCAGCCTTACGAGCCACTTTCCCATAATAAGAGCCTTTCCCTGACCTTTCTAAGCCTATTATACAACAGCCCGCGGTGAAAAAAAGCCCCGGAAAAGATAAATTGGCAAATGTTATATATTTTCTATAAATATGCTATAATTGGGTATAATTCTGTGACGCCCCCCTGATAACCCAGGGGCACGCTCTCTCAGGGTAAACATCTTACCCGAATTTTTTTCATTTCCATCCTTCTCAAGGGTGAAAGTGTTTTAATCGCCGGAAAGGCAAGTATATTTGGAGGTCTTGAAATGAGTCCGAAAATGAATCTGGAAGAGTTCGTCAAAACAGCGGAAAGAATCCGGGAGAAAGCCAAAGCCGAGGGACGGCTGCTGGACAACCCCTCTGACGAGGTATTGCGCGGGCTGGTGGCTAAAGAGGAGGGCGTGGTCAAGACGATTTATAATAACTTCGTGGCGCAGAGCGAGCCTACCTCCCGCTCGCAGCAGTTCACTAAAAACAGCGTGGATGACGCCTTCGGGGAGGACGAGCTGAAGCTGCTGAAAAACTGCGAGGCGGCGCTGGCCAAAGAGCAGATTATTTCCGTCGACCGCATCGTGGGCAACCCGTCCGGCGATACGGTGGTCCGGCTGCTGGTGCCGGTCAAGTTCGCCCACGTGGCTTACGGCGGCCAGAACCTCTTCGCGCCGGTGAAAAAACCGGTGACTCGGCCGGACTATACCATGGTCTTCTTCGGCGATGTGGCCTGGGAAACCAACAAGACGAAATCACTGCCTCAGAAAGATATCACCATCCGCCTGGCTTTGCTAGATGACGGGCGGGCGGTCAAGATAATCCGCAACAGCAACTACATCGGCGAATACAAGAAGGGCGTGTTCGCCTGTGAAGACTGGGCGTCCAAGACCCGCCGCGGCGGCATTTTCCTGCACGCCGGCTGCCGCGAGGACTATTTGCAGTCCGCCCACGGCATCTATAAACCGGTGCGCACTTTGCTCGTCGCCCTGAGCGCCAACGGCAAGACCACCACCACCTGCAAGATTCTCGCCCGCAAGGGCATGGAGCGCTCCTGGCTGGTGCAGGACGACGGCGGCACCCTGATGCCGGACGGCTCTTTCCGGGGGTTCGAGGCGGGCGGGGTGTTCGTCAAGACCGAGGGCGTCAACCCCGGCGAGCAGGTGGAGATTTTCTACGGCCTGCTTAAAGCCGAGACGGTCTGCGAGAACGTTTTTGTCACCGAGCAGGGCGATTTCGACTTCGAGAATTTCGAGCGCACCTCCAACGGGCGAGCGGTGGTCAGGCGCAGCGACTTCATGCACGCCAGCACCCATATCGATATCGAGTCCGTGGATAACATCGTCATCATCACCCGCGGGCCGATTATCCCGGCCATCTGCAAGCTGGACCTGGAGCAGGCGGCGGCGCTGATGGTGCTCGGCCAGGCGATGGAATCCTCCGCCGGCGACCCCACCCAGGCGGGCAAAATCCGCACCGAGTTTTTCTACGACCCCTTCGTGGCCGGGGATCGGGCGGTGCACGCCAACCGGTTCTATGATATCCTGACCAACCTGCCTCACGTGAACTACTACCTGATGAACACGGGGTCGGTAGGGGAGGGCTACCACTTCAAGGACATCGAGGTAAGCCACACCATGAGCATCCTGGACTCCCTGGCGCGGGGCGGTCTGGAGGACTGGGGGACATCCCCATCCGGTTTTAAAGTGCCTTCCTCCATCCGCGCCGTGGACGATATCCTGGTACACCCGGAACGGCTCTATTCCCGGCTGGACTTCGAGACCAAGCAGAGAGAGCTGAACAAAATCCGCTACGAGGCGATAGAGAAGGTAGGCCCCAACCTGAACGCCAAGGTAAGGCAGGTCTTTGGGAACTATAAATAATCAAATCAAATAAACAAAGGGATCAATCTTAGTAGTATTATTGAGTTTTGATAGATTTGGTGTGACGCCAGGTAAAAAAATAAAAATCAACCAAATCGAAGCATAGGGAAAACACTCGATGGTTTAGGTAACATTGAGTCAATTAGCTATGCCTACGATAACACAGCGTACTTAAATAATCCTTTACTTCAGTGGATGGATATCCAAACAAGTGTGCCATTTCATGGTTATCTCTGTGACCGGAAAACAAACACCTATAATCTTCAGCTAGTATTTCTTTATCACAATACTCCCACTTGTTATTATGTGGAACAACCATTGATGGATCAAGCCGCCTGATACGGTAATAAACCCATGGGACACGTTGCTTAATAATGTCATCTTCCGTATCAATACGATCCAACATGATCAAATATCCTAGTGTCCAATTATGCCCATATTCATGGGCTAAAACCATTTTCATAGATTCAATGTCTCTGAGAAAATAGCTGTTAAGTGTTATCACCGTCTCAAAAGCTCGAACTCGTCCTTTTTCTCTTTTAAATCTACCTTGCCACAATCCTGCATACCATTCGGTTTCATCTCCTGTCGGGGGATTGGATTCGATTAATATCCGCGATAACCACCCCATATCTCTTAGTGCTGTGCGGCACTTTTCTACTAAATATCGTTTTAGTTCATCATGTTCTTTCGCGTTTAAAACATGGCCTTTATCTATAATATCAATATCAGGTAACATTATTTGCCCTCCCCTAAATAAGGTTAGTGCTACCCAAGTAATAAGAAAAGGCGACCTTGGTTCCAAGATCGCCTTTAGTACCTTACTTACTCAACTATTACAGATAAACATTAACGCTATTTTTTCTCAAAATCTTGAGGCCGAAAAGGTCCTGTAGAAACGTATACCCAACCATCATCATGCTTTTTTTGAACTTTCTTGTGTAAGGTCGTACTTTTTTTGGTTTTGCTTTTTAGCTCTTTTTTCTTTGATTGGCCCTTAAGAGTGTTATCTAACAGAACCTCAAGCTCTTTCACATCTTTTTTTGCGGCCTTGCCGTTTTCAATGAATTGTTTTAAACCCGTTGCTTTTACAGCAAACATCACTTATTCCTCCACTAGTATCGGCTATTAACAAAATGTTAATGCCGACTGAATGAAGCCGGCAAAACTAACGGGTGAATGGTCAGCAGATCGGAAATAATTGCCTGCTGTCCCAAACAACCATTACATTCTATTGTAAAGCTATACATAACTAATGTCGAGACGATGAGAGGAAACGTAAAGATAACTAGCCATAAGGAGACCTAACCAGCTTGAAATATCTCATCCTATCTGTATTATACTACATATCTATCGCTGTTATACAATCATGTAATGTTGCTCAGTACCTAACGGCTAGAACTGATGTACTACGCGATATTTTATAAGAGTGAATGAAAAATATCAATCAAATCATGGCACTTGAGTTGTTGTGTTATATGCCGTGCCTCCGCTTACTCAATTCACTTTTTCTCCCACCCCAATCTTCCCCTTTCCCGTCCCGCCAAGCGTACCTTTCTTGACATTCACGCCCCATATTATATAGACTCTCTTTAGTTTACGCCGTACATTATTTTACTGGTACACTATTTTGAAAGGAGGCAAGGCGCAAAACATGGGTAAATATGATGGCCAGTTTATCTGGGACTACAAGCAGTTCCCGCCGGAATTCTGGGAGAGAGACAAGCAATCGCCGCTGAAGGGGCACCACCTGCTATGGATGGACGGGGAAAGGGTGCCGGGCGCTTTTTACATGGAGACGCACTGGTTCTGGGATCTCACCGGCGAGATGCCCCCGCCCCCGGATGGCGTATCCGCCAGCCACCACCATGACTTCGATGAGATACAGGGTTTCTTCGGCAGCAATATGAAAGACCCGTGGGACCTCGGCGCGGAGATAGAGTTCTTCCTGGAGGGCGAGGCGCACACCTTCACCAAAAGCTGCTTTATCTTTATCCCCCGCGGCATGGAGCACCTCCCCATGACGATCAAGCGCGTCTGGTCGCCTTTTATGTGGCTGACCGGCGGTAACGGCAAAACACTCGACTGGAACGGCGCTCCCCCGCCGATGTGAATCTGACCTGGAGCAAAGCCCGGAGGCCCGCCTGAAAAACGGGCCTCTTTCTTTAGGTGGGGGGTGGGGTAAGTGCGACTACAGACTGGCGCGCCTGGAGGGATTCGAACCCACGACCCCCGGTTCCGAAGACCGATGCTCTGGTCCGCTGAGCTACAGGCGCATGAAGCTAAAATGAGGTTTTGCTGTAAGACATAATACCGGCTTGCTGCCAAATCTTTTCAATAGCCACTTTATTATGCGTTATTCCCATTAGCTCGTCAAACCTCTTTATAGCGGCTTTTTACGTCCTTTACGAATACAAAGAAGCTTTAGCCCGGGCAACTCCCAGGACCGCACTGAGAGAGTAATCAGTGACATGGTAGTTCAGGGTACCGATGTTACCGAGGAAAAGCTGAGGAAATCTATCAGCGTGAGCTAAAAAGAGTTTCCCGAAAATTCACTCACATGAGGTATCACTCTTTCCTGATGTATTTTGGTTGGAAAGCAATAGAGGTTTACACCATATTCAAGTCCTTGATAGAATATACAGTTTTTAGAAAAACAGGCGTGGTCAAATACCTTGCCATCCGGTTTATTAACCCGGCCGGACCTTGAGGGGTTCGACCGGGTTAATATTTTGAAACAGAACAACTATAAGCTTATTGGTATTGCTCTATTATTTTTTGGGCAGTGAATTTACTAATAGAGATTCTATGTCCCCACGCGAAACATCGACGTGATACATCACTTTGTAGTAATCCTGGGCGACGTCAATGAGGTCAAAGTCGCACAAATCGGGATAAAGAAGGTATGCCATCCAGTATAGTCCTATAAACCGGTTTACGGAAGGCGGCCTGTCCGCCCAGCTGTAAGGAATACTCGGCATTTCGTAAACACGCCCGTTCTTGACAGCGTCTATATTAGCCCAGTTGGCGTCGGTAATAATCTTGTCATAGGCGCCGCCACTCTGGACAATAATAACCTCCGGATTCCAGTTCAACACCTGTTCCATCGAAACGGAAGCTTGTCCGAAGCCGGAGAGAGCTTCAACTTCAGCGATATTTATCGCGCCGGCTTTGTTAAAAACAATCGAGCGGTTGGAGACTGCGGGTTCAGTCGCCAGACCATCGGCACCCTCCGCATAATATAGAGTCGGGCGGTCTTCCAGAGGGACCTGCGCGGAGATAGCGTTTATTGTTTCGATTATGTTCGCGCAATAATCGGAGAGCTTTTTAGCGTCGTCTTCACGCCCGAGCATGCGGCCTAATAGTTCGTACGATTCAGCGAAATTATCCATGTCAAGATTGAAAAGAACTACCGGGATTTCCAATTGTGCTTGAAGCTCATCAGCCGATTCTATATCACTCTGGGTTATTGTTTGTGTAGAACCGGAGAGTATCACTTGAACATCCCCCGCCTTGATTGCTTCAAAATTTAGCGACCCCTTGCCGGATAGCGTGCCATAATTCGGCAAATCATATACAAGGGGAGAAAGGAATTTTTTGTCTTCATCATCGAATGTAGTTGGTGTCGCTGTCACTTTATCGGGGGCAAGGGTATACAAAAAAACATCGGTATGAGTGCCGGTCGCATATAACCGTTCGAGCTTGTCCGGCGCCGGGATGGTAACCGTCCTGCCGCCCATGTCTATTATTTCAACGGTTGCCGGGCTGCTCGCCGCCGGGGTTGACGGCTGACTGGTCTGCTCCTGCTGCGCGCATGATGGGAGCAACAGGGAAAGCAAGAGGACTGCGAAGATGAGTATTAATGTTAGTTTTCTTTTCATGTTTATCCTGCCTTTCAAAATAACAATTCAAACAATTTGCTTTACGGTCTGCTCACATTTATCTATCCATCCTTTCAGTAATATTCCGGACAGCGGAATTTCCAGCATGATATTTTCTGATAAACCGGTGGCAACCGGGATGCGGCCGCGTGTGCGTCACACGTCGTGTCCATCGGTATCCCTTAGCTCCGGAACGGGAATACAGACGGTTGTATCGCAGCCCGATGAAATATTCACGTCTCTGACCTTGATAACCATGTTGTAGGTGTCCCGCATTGTTTGCTCGTTAACTACCTCGCGCGCCTGCCCCAGCTGAATTATTTCCCCGTCCCGCATCGCGATAATCCTGTCCGCGCAATACAGTGCATGATCAGGGTTATGCGTTACCATGAGGATGCTCATCCCGTCTTTGGTAAGGCGGAGCATGTGCGCTAAAACAAGATATTGGTTCCCATAATCAAGACTGGCCGCGGGTTCGTCCATGATGAGGATATCAGGTTGCTGCGTCAAGGCACGGGCAATAATAACCATTTGACGCTGCCCGCCGCTCAACTCCGTGTATTTCTTGTCGGCGTATCCCAGAATGCCGAGACGGGACATGGATTCTTTAGCGATACTTATATCCTTTTTGGTGGGATTACAGGTCCTGCTCAAGTGCGGCGTACGGCCAATCAGGACGACGTCCATGACGGAGAAGGGGAAGGGAGGGCTGTGCGTCTGCGGGATGTAGGCAATCTTCTTGGCGAGCTCGCGCTCGTCCATCTTATGGACGCTTTTCCCGTAAAGCATCACGGAGCCTTTTTCCGGCTTGAGAAAACCGAGCATTGTCTTCAGCAGCGTTGTCTTGCCGCAGCCGTTGGCGCCGATAACGCAGATGAATTCGCCGTTTTTTACACCGAACGAAACACCATTGAGCACCTTATGCTTGCCGAAACTGAAATGAACGCCTTCAACCTTAAGCACCGGATTCCCCCTTTGCCCTGTATTTATAGATGAAGTAGAAGAAGGGGACTCCCACGAATGACATCAGTATGCCGATAGGCAGCTCTACCGTAAACGTACATCTCGCGATATCATCGACAATAAGCAAAAAAGTCGAACCTAATATCAAACAGGTAGGAATAAGGCGCTTGAAATTGGGCCCTACGAGCGCGCGCCCCATGTGAGGGATTACCAGGCCGATCCAGCCCACCATGCCGGAGATAGACACGCTGGAAGCTGTAATTAACGTTGAGGCGATGATGGTAAGACGCCGGATCCTTTCCGTTTTCACGCCGAGGCTTTTGGCCTCCTCTTCGCCAAAGGAAAGCACGTTCAGGTGCCATCTCACGCTAAAGAGAATAATGAAGCTAATGGCCATCGGCAGAAGGATACTTAAAAATTTAGTGGTGTTAATTGTGTTGAAGCTGCCCATAAGCCAAAAAGTTATTTGCGGGAGCTTATCAACGGCATCGGCTAATATCTTTAATGCCGATGTGCCGGCAGAAAAAAGCGAACCTATCATAATACCGCCGAGCACAAGGCCTAAAATGGGATCACGGCTAAATTTTTTCGTGGCATTCGTAGCTATAGTCACCGCCAATATACCGCTGCAGAAACTAAAAAGCTGCACAAACGCCGAGGGCATATCCAGCAGCATGGCAACACAGGCCCCAAAAGCTGCGCCAGCCGATGCGCCCAGGATATCCGGCGAAACCAGGGGGTTTTTAAACATTCCTTGAAATGATGCTCCCGCCATAGATAGGCCTCCACCAACGATAAGGACCGTCAATACGCGGGGCAGGCGTATATTGAATAAAACTGTTTCCATATTGGCGTTGGCGATTTTGGCAGGATCCACAAAATGATAAAACAACGTGTGTAAAAGGTCCGGTATTGAAATCGGGAACTTGCCGATTGAGAACGAAACCAGAAATGCCAGAACGGGAAAAACTAGCAGTATCGGCCATTTGTCTGCTATGTGTTCTTTCCAATTAACAAATAAAATTTTGTATTTGATACCCGGTTTGCCGGCTTTAGGCTCTTGATTACCGGTCATTTGTTCCTTTGTGAAGAATAATCCACCGACCTTGTTCTTCATTTTCAATGATTTCATAACTAATTGAGTGTTTTTGAAACAATCTTTTCAATTTGTCCATAGGTACACCGGCGATGCGCTTGCCGATACTTTCATGCCAGTCCGGTTTGATTTTTTCCATTTTGGCTCGAATGGATGCGGTGAGTTCACTATTTCCGAGTCCTCCGCCTATGTAGGTCTTGCCATTCGGCGAGAGAACCCTGTATATTTCCAGGAATGCTTTTTCAATATCTTCCCAAAAATGGTATGACCCGCGGCTAACTATCAGGTCTGCGAAACCGTCAGGGAAATCCATTTTATGGACATCCTGCTTGATAAAAAAGGCCCTATCGTGAAGCCCCCATTCTTCAGCTCTTCGTTTTGCTATCTTCAATGCCGTTTCATTGATATCGATAAAATAACCCTGATGGCGCGTTTTCTTCATAAGGGCCAGGCCAAGATGACCGCCGCCGCAGCCGATATCAATCATGTTGCCCGCGGCGCTATTTGTGCGTGTTAGGATATCGATGGCGATTACGTCATATATCGGGAAAAATACGTTCTGCGCGATATCATCAAATTTAAAATCAGGGCCTGTCCACTTGCCTCCTTCGGTATTTGAATTTTGCATAATACACCCCATTATTTCGGCTCTGGTATGACTGATGAATGTCAGAAAATCCTAAGACTATAGATCATTGCTCTTGTGCGCAACTATTATTCATCTGATATTGGAATGTATGCTAAGCCACGAAGCAGTTCCACTTCTATCTCTCCACCCCTGGTAACGTATTCGTTGAGCTTGGTCATGTATTGCGCATTCGAGGCAATACAGCGCCACATGGGTATCTCCCGTATGCTATATGGGGTCGCCCAGAACCCGGCGCCGTCTTTTTTCCGGGTTACCTCAACCATGACGAGCATCGATACCATATCGCTTCCCCGCAGTTCTCTGGTAAGGGTGGCCTTAACGGTTTGTCTTTGCTGTTTTGGTTGTTTCAGGTAATAGGAAACGAGGTAATTGATACACCATTCGAGGCCGTGATAAGCTGCTATAAACGGACCCGGTAAATTGATAACCGGCTTGCCCTCCACCATTGCCGCACACAAGGGTTTGCCGGGTACCGCCTGCGAGCCGTGACACAAAACTTGTCCGCGCCGATGAAGTAATGTGGCCGTGCAGTCTTCATCTCCTTTGGAAGAGCCGCCGCTTATGACAACGATGTCAGATTGCTTCAATGCACCGGTTAATGCTTGTTCCAACGACTCGTCATCATCGCGTACTATTGGAAAACACCATGGTTCGGCGCCAAACTGTCGTAGCGTTTCACGAACCAGCAGGCTGTTCGTGTCAATATTTTTACCACGGCTAACCGGGGTGCCGGGCGCAATTAATTCGTCGCCGCTTGGAATGAAAGCTACCGTCGGCTTTTTCAGCACCTCTATTTTTTGCACTCCGCCCATTTGCAGTCCCGCCAGGTCTTTTGGCCGCAGCGGCAGGTAGGCTTTGATGATGGGGTCGCCCGCTGTTATCGTGCTGCCCGTGGGCCGCACATTCTTGCCCGGAGTCACCTGGATACCTTCATGAATGGTCAGCTTGCCGTCCTTACTGATATCCACATCTTCAATCATGATCACCGCATCGAAGGCGTCATCAAAATCGTCTCCCGTATCGGCGCGGACAAAATCTCTGCCGGGAATCCATGAAGACGTATCAGGTATCCCGTGCAAAAACCTTGAGGATGCCACGGCAACACCATCTCCGCCGGACGCCCGAACCATGGGTAGTGTCACCCCGGCCAAAACATCGGCCGATGGTATCCTGTTCATGGCTACGTCCACGGGAATAATTTCTGTTTCCCGTTTAATTTTCCAGTTATCCGTGATACGCTTGATAATTTCCTCTCTCGAAGGTAAGTTGTTATACGTTGGAATATGTTTGTTACTCATACAGCCACCTGACAATTTTTATATTTTTGTTACCCAAGAACTTAATGAAAACAAGTTTTTGTATTCGGATCAGCGCCAAAGCAGCTGGAATACGTTTGCACGGGGAAATATTGATAAAGAGAGGAGCTATCGTTGGCAGGCATGGCCATTCTTCTCCCGGAAGCTGAGTTGACAGTTGCTCCGGAGAGAAGGAACTAATACGAAAAGGGTGCCATACTCGGGAGTGGGAGAAAAAGAAACGGATACGGTGAAGGGACGCGTGTATATTGTCTGTAATACGTACATGCCAGTTCCTCTTTTCCACCCGGGAGGCAACGCCGTTTCCAGCAGTACCGTCGATCCTTCTGGGGAAGGATACCGACTGTTTCCCGTATCCCTGGAACGGGATGTAGGGAAAACAGCTCCGGAGAAACTACTCTAGTATAGCTTGGTATTTATATCGCTGTCAACATAGCGCTATATAAAGGGACTTTAAAAAATAGCTTGTATGCAGGTTATCTGTCAAAAGCAGACTTCTTCGTGGCTAACAAACTGAGTCGGGGAAGATAAAACGGTAGCTCTTTTTGCTAACAATTTGCTAACTAACGCCGTGATATGGGTTAGCACAAGACAACATTTTAGCTTTAAGATAGATTTTAGGGCGACAAACCAAAAACACCATTTTGAAGGTAAAATTACAGTTTGGTATATCTCATGCCAAATCCGAAGGCCGATGCTCTGGTCGGCTGAGCTACAGGCGCACGTACTCTGCTCAATTATGGCACAGGACTGCCGTTTAGAGTGCTTGGGGTGGGGCGCCGGGGTTTGTTACTTGTTACTTGGTTATTGGTGTTTAGTTTTTGGGGTGGGTGGAGGGATTTGAACCCTCGATCTTCAGGGCCACAACCTGACGCCTTGGGCCTCTGGGCTACACCCACCGCGCGCAAACCTCTCTCATTATAGCGGAAAGTGAAGCCTGCCTTCAATGGGTGATAATACGGCCGCTTACCATGAGCGGTGAAAAAACCGCTACTTGTCGCTGAACTCCACGATAGTCACCCCTTCTCCCCCCTCCCAATTATCCCCCGGCCGGAAAGACCTCACGATGTTGTGGCGGCCCAGCTCCCGCCGCACGCTCAGGCGCAGTGTTCCCGTCCCCTTGCCGTGAATAATTTTTACCTCACTGAACCCCGCCGAGTAGGTGTCATGCAGGAAGCGTTCCAGGCGGGGAATGGCTTCGTCCACGGTCAGGTAGCGCAGGCGCAGCTCGTCCGGGGCGGGCGGTTCGGAGTAGTAGTCTTGTTCTTTCATGGTTAGTGTACAGTGTTGGCGCAGGGGAGTAGTTTACAGTAAACGGTTTTGGGGAAAAGGGGAGGGGCAACTAATAACTGTATACTGTCAACTCTCAAACTTCCTAAAAACAAGCACCGAGTTGTGCCCGCCGAACCCGAAGGAGTTGGAGATAGCCGTTTTGACATTCGCTTCCCGGGCCACGTTCGGCACATAATCGAGGTCGCACTCCGGGTCCGGGTTGGTGAGATTAATCGTCGGCGGGATGATGCCGTACTGCAAAGACAGGATGGTAATTACCGCCTCGATGCCCCCCGCCGCCCCCAAAAGGTGCCCCAGCATGGACTTGCTGGCGGAAACGGGTATCTTCCTGGCCCTCTCCCCGAAGACGCTCTTAATCACGTTGGTCTCCGTGCGGTCGTTGAGCAGGGTGGCGGTGCCGTGCGCGTTGATGTAGTCCACCTCCTCCGGCCGGATGCCGGCCCTGCCCAGGGCTATACGGGTGGCGTTGACGGCGCTGGCGCCGTCCGGCGCGGGCTGGATTAAATGGAAAGCGTCACTGGTAGAGCCATGCCCCGCCAGCTCGGCCAGGATGGGCGCGCCGCGCGCCAGGGCGTGTTCGGCATCTTCCAGCACCAGCACCCCGGAACCCTCGGACATGACAAAGCCGTTGCGCTTGGCGTCGAAGGGTCGGCAGGCCTCATGGGGGTTATCGTTCTTGGCGGAAAGCGCCCGGATATTGCTGAAAGCAGCGATGACCACCGGTATCAGCGGCGCCTCGGTGCCGCCGGCCACCATCGCCTTGGCATCGCCGAGGCGGATGATATTGTAAGCCTGCCCGATGGCGTCACTGCCGCTGGAGCAGGCGGACGAAATGGCGAAATTGACCCCTTTGGCTCCCAGGATAAGCGATACCTGCACGGAGGCGGCGTCACCGGTCATGGTGGGAGCGAGGATGGGGCTGACCCGGTCCGGCCCTTTTTCCGTCAGCACCTTGAACTGCTCGGAGACGGACAGCAGCCCGCAGACGCTGTTGCCGATAATCACGCCGCAATCGTAAGCGTTGCCGGCGCTGATGGTCAGCCCGGCCATCTGTACCGCCTGGAGGCTGGCCGCCACGGCGAACTGGGTAAAGCGGTCCATACGCTGCACCTGCTTGTGGCTAACGTACAAACCGGCGTCGAAATTCCTGACCTCACCGCCTATCTTGGTCTCAAAGGCGGTCGTATCGAAGCTGGTGATATAGTCGATGCCGGACTTCCCCGCCACCAGCGCCGCCCACATATCGGCCACATTATTGCCCACCGGGCATACCGCCCCCACGCCCGTGACCACCACCCTTTTACGTTTGTAGTTATCTTCCGGACTCATAAATCAGTTTCACGCGATACTTTCAGAATTGAAGTTTACAATCCGTAGTATATCAGTAAAATACGCCGCAAACAATACAAAGGCATAAAATGTATTCAAGAACATAAAAAAACCGGAGGAGTTTTTAGTTCCCCCGGTTGAGAATCCTGCCATTGATAAGCTATTTTTGCAGCAACACCAGTATTCCTGCCGTACCGGTAATCGTCAGTTCCTGTCCGCTGATTTTATAGCTTTGGGCTGACTCCAGGATTGTTAAGAAGGTGCTTTCTTGGTTCATCAGAGGCTCCGGTCCGCCTAACAGGGTCAACATGATGTCTCTTACGGTCAGTTTGGTTCCGTTAACCGTATAGTCGCCGCTGTATCCGTTGACACCGCCGTTCCCGCCGACTTCTTTCTTCTCTTTATCGAATGTCAGCGTGGTTTCTTTATCCGGCAGGGCCGCCGTAAGCTTGCCCGGGTCGCCGTAAGACTTCAACGTCCAGGTGACGCCGGTGAGCGGGGCGGTATCGGTCGCTTTAGCGCAGGAAAAGCCGGCCAGGACGGTCAGGGTGATGATGGCCAGAATGGCGCTGATTTCATAAAATCTGTATTTTATCATCATGTTTACCCCTTCACACTAAATATAACGGTTGGCCTCGGAAAAGGTTAGGACATTTGTCACCACCAGGCTGAAATAAAATTTCACCTCGCCCTTTTGAGTCCCCCCTTTCCCCCAACTGTTGACTGTAAACTGTTAACTACAGACTTAAAAATAGAACTTGTGTTTCAATTAAAAAAGGTGGTAAAATACAGGCTGGAGGTCCAGCCATGCCGTCAGATTCCATCATCGTCAAGGGCGCCCGTGAGCACAATTTAAAGAATATAGACGTGGTTATTCCCCGGGACAAGCTGGTGGTCATTACCGGCGTATCGGGGTCGGGGAAAAGCACGCTGGCTTTCGATACCATCTACGCCGAGGGGCAGCGCCGCTACGTGGAGTCGCTCTCCGCCTACGCCCGCCAGTTTTTAGGGCGCATGGAAAAACCGGACGTCGATTACATCGAGGGCTTGAGCCCGGCGGTTTCCATCGACCAGAAAGGGCCGAGCAAGAACCCCCGCTCCACCGTGGGCACCGTCACGGAAATCTATGACTATTTACGGCTGCTTTTCGCCCGGGTGGGGCATCCCCACTGCCCCCAGTGCGGCAGGGAAATCACCATGCAGTCCGTCCAGCAGATAGTGGACGCCGTGCAGAAACTGCCGGAAGGCTCCAAAATCATGATAATGGCGCCGGTGGTGCGCGACCGCAAGGGTGAGTACCAGAGCGTTTTCGACGACCTGCGCAAGCAGGGCTATGCCCGCGCCCGCGTCGACGGGGAAATCCATGACCTCTCCGACGATATGCCGCTGGACAAGTACAAGAAACACTCCATCGAGGTGGTGGTGGACCGGCTGGTGATAGGGGACAGCGGCAACCGGACGAGAATTTCGGACTCCGTGGAGACGGCGCTCAAGGCGGCCGGCGGCATGGTGCTGGTGTCTATCGTGGGCGGGGAGGAAATGCTCTTTTCCGAGCACCTGGCCTGCGTCCACTGCGGCATCAGCCTGGGGGAAATCGCCCCCCGCACCTTCAGCTTTAACAATCCCCACGGCGCCTGCCCCGCCTGCACCGGCCTGGGCTTTAAACAGGAAATCGACCCCGATCTGGTGCTGAACCGCGAGCTTTCCGTCCGCCAGGGGGCCATCAAGCCCTGGGCGACGCATAACTGGCACCTCTGGCGCATCCAGCCGCTGGCGCGCAAGAACACCTTTTCCCTGGATATGCCGGTGAAGAACCTCACCGACGAGCAGGTGCGCGTCATCCTTTACGGCGAGGGCGACCAGCGCACCTACCGCAACCGCTTCGGGCGGACGGTACGCGTTTCCGATGGCTACGAGGGCGTCATCCCCAACATGGAAAGGCTTTACAAGGATACCGAGTCCGAAATGTCCCGCCAGAACATCGAGCGGTACATGGTGCTCAAGCCCTGCCCGGAATGCAAAGGCAAGCGCCTCAAGCCGGAGTCGCTGTCCGTGCTTATCGGCGAAAAGAACATCATGGACGTTACCGCCATGCCGGTCATGGGCGCGCTGGACTGGGTGGACGCCATCGCCAAAGACATCCTCTCCGAGCGGGAAATGATGATTGCCCAGCAGATATTAAAAGAGATAAAGACGCGGCTCGGCTTTCTCAAGGACGTGGGGCTGGACTACCTCTCTACCGACCGCGCTTCCATGACGCTGAGCGGCGGGGAGTCCCAGCGCATCCGCCTGGCCACCCAGATAGGGAGCGGCCTGATGGGGGTGCTTTACGTTTGCGATGAGCCTACGGTGGGCCTCCACCCCGCCGACGATTACAGGTTGATACATACCATGCAGCGCCTGCGGGACCTGGGCAATACCATTTTAGTAGTGGAGCACGATGAAGCCATGATGCGCGCCGCCGACCATATAATAGACATGGGCCCCGGCGCCGGCGAGCACGGCGGCTACATCGTCGCCACCGGCACCCTGGACGACATTATCAAGAATGAAAAGTCGCTGACCGGCCAGTACCTTTCCGGCGCCAAGGTGATACCCCTCCCGGAAAAGCGCCGCCCCGGCAACGGCAAGGAGCTGGTCATCAAAGGCGCGCGCCAGAACAATTTAAAAAATATCGACGTGACCATCCCGCTGGGCAAATTCGTCTGCATCACCGGCGTTTCCGGCAGTGGCAAAAGCACTTTGGTGGACGAGATTCTCTACCGCAAGCTGGCGCAGATTTTCTACCGCGCCAAGGAGCGCCCCGGCGATTGCGATGAAATCACCGGGCTGGAAAACATCGATAAAGTCATTAATATCGACCAGTCCCCGATAGGCCGGACGCCCCGCTCCAACCCCGCCACCTATACCGGGCTTTTTACCCAGGTGCGCGACCTTTTTGCCGCCGTGCCGGAGTCCCGTTTGCGCGGCTATGGCCCCGGGCGCTTTTCCTTTAACGTCAAGGGCGGGCGCTGTGAAGCCTGCGGCGGGGAGGGGTTCATCCAGATAGAGATGCAGTTCCTGCCGGACGTCACCGTACCCTGCGAGGTCTGCAAGGGCCAGCGCTATAACACCGAGGCTTTAGAAATCAAGTTCAAAGGCAAGAACATCGCCCAGGTGCTGGACATGACGGTGGCGCAGGGTTTAGAGTACTTCGAGAATTTCCCGGGCATCAAGAACAGACTGCAAACGCTAAACGACGTGGGGCTGGGCTATATCCACCTGGGCCAGCCGGCCCCCACGCTTTCCGGCGGGGAGGCGCAGCGCGTCAAGCTGGCCACGGAGCTTTCCCGGCGCTCCACCGGCAGCACGCTCTATATCCTGGACGAGCCTACCACCGGCCTGTCTTTCGAGGACGTGGCGGCGCTGCTCACGGTGCTGCAAAGGCTGGCGGAAGCGGGTAATACCGTGGTGGTCATCGAGCACCACCTGGACGTGATTAAAAACTCGGATTGGGTTATAGACCTGGGGCCGGGGGCGGGGGATAAAGGCGGCTACGTGGTGGGCACCGGCACGCCGGAGCAGATAGCCAAAGTAAAAAAGTCCGCCACGGGGAAGTACTTGAAGCGGGTGGTGTAGGAGGGACGAGGTTTTCAGGAAGGAGAGGGCAGCCGATGCAGAAATGGTATCATGAAGATTGGTGTTTTAAAATCCAAGTGGTAAGAGTCGGTAAAGAAAATAAAGTTGAAGAATGTCGGCTGGGGCTTGAACCCGGAGATACTTTCGAATGTACATATGGTACGCCGGCAAGTTTTTGCCCAACCTCTTTTATTAAGATATTCCCGGCCTTGGAAGTCGTCAGGTGTGGCGGCGATCTGCGAAATCTTGGCGGTGGAGGTCCCTTCAAGACAACCTTTGTTTGTCCCGATGGTGTCGTATTGTTCAAAGTTACTGGTGAGCGGACGCCGAAATAAGGAATGCCCCCCAATCTCGTCCCAGATTTTTTCCGTTCTGTCACCCTTATTCCCCATTGTCATTCCAGCGCAGGCTGGAATCCACTTTAAGATATTTTATCATATAGGTCTTTCAATGCCCCTCCCCTGGATTCTGGCCTTCGCCAGAATGACATCACACAATAGATTTTTCCATTGTCATTCCCGACCTGATCGGGAATCCAGTATCCCTTGCCAGTCTCTCCCTTGGGTAAAAATAGAATAAGAAGGTTATCCTGATCCGTCACCCCCGCTCATGTGTGGGTGTGGTGGGGATAGGGCATAGTACTAAAGTTAACGCCGGGGCAAGAAAAAAGTTCAAAATACGGCTTTATATGCGGCGTGTTTTTATGTATGATATATATATAACCGCATAACATAATATCATATAGAGTATTTACGCTGTTAAACAAACAGCGGGAAATTGATACAGAAAGGAAGATATCATGTACTATTGCCTGATGACCACCCTGACCAATGAAGGAAGAAAATCCGTTAAGAGGAACCCCGGCCGCATCTGGGAAGTCAACAAAGAAATAGAGAACATGGGTGCCAAGGTTATATTCCAGTACAAGATCCTGGGCCCTTATGATTTTATCAATATCATCGAGGCGGCCAACGCCCAGGTCATTTCCCGCGTGGTAATCGAGATTTGCTCCAGGGGCACTTTGGAGCCGATGCTGATGGGCGCCATTACCGTCGAAGATTTCGTCAAGGAAATAGAGACGGCTAAGAGCCTGGAAAAATAGGCGGCGCCGGCCCGCGCTGTCATTTAATAATATATTCCCCTCAATCCCCGCTAAAAAACCAACCCCCTTCCTTTTCAGGGGAAGGGGGAAAGGTTATTATTGCCATATTGCCGACGCCGGCGGCGGATATAGAATACCGTTTATTCTTTAGTATTCTTGTATCTGGACGTCATCCGGGAGCTCGAATGTGCTGTCCGGAATATCTGAAAAGCTTATATTGGTGAACTCGATGGTGGTGGTGCCGCTGGAGGTTGTCGTCTCCATTTTAACGGGGAAGCCCTTTTCTTCCCATATCCACATCTTGACGCTGCCTGCGCCCGGCTGTTCGTAGTACACTACCGCACAGACGTGCCCGTCTATAGTCTCGGTGCCGGTGACATTCGGACTGTAGTCCATAATATCGCTGGTGTCCTGCAGGTTGCCCGCGGGTACCATGTCTTCGTTCAGGGCTTGTTTGATCGCCATCTTCTGGTCCGGGTAATATATGTACATCACATTATCATCCGTATTAAAAATCATGATGACGGACATCCCTGACATGCTCATGTCTTCACGCATATTCCGGTTCTTCTGATATACGGTGGCCGTGATGCTTTGCTCTCCGTTGGCGTTAATCGTCATATCGTACTTGATAGAAATTAAGTCAGAGCCTTTGCCCAGGATATCGGCTAGTGTATTATCGTTCCCGGTGTTGCTCGTGGTCGGTGACGTGGTGCTCGCCGGTGACGTGGTGCCCGCCGGAGCTGTAGTCCCCGCCGGGCTGGTCGTCTTGGGCGGGGTCGAGCTGGTGGGGGAACCGCCGCCGCCGCAGGACGACAGGATAAACACCAGCGCCATCAGCGCACCGACGATAATCAGTAAATGCCTGTTTTTCATATGATATCTCCTCCTTTAATTAGGTCGCTTTTCGCGTTTCGGGTGAAAGCCGGTACAGCGCTGCCGTCCGGCTGTAGGGTGGGGGAAAAGTGTTTCTGTTGACATTATCAGGGAAGGAATCACGTCTTGTCAATTACTCTTTAGTAAGTGTTACAAAGTATCGCGTGCGTATAATAATTAATAAATTATTAAGGCGGCGGGCTTTTGGCCCGGGCCGGTTGCTTCCCGCCGCCGCGTGGTGTATATTAACCATCGGGAGGGGCTATGGACCGTAAAACCGCTCTGGAGTCTGTCCGGAAAAACGTCGCCAATGAAAACTTGGTGCGGCACATGCTGGCCACGGAAGCTATCATGCGCGCTCTCGCCGGGCGATTGGGCGGGGATAAAGAGGAGTGGGGGCTGGCCGGGCTGCTTCATGATATCGACGTGGAGCTTACCGGCGGCGACATGACTGCTCACGGCAGGCTTGGGGCCGACCTTGCCCGGGACCTGGGGGCGGGAGAGGCTATAGCCGCGGCCATCCTTTGCCATAACGAGGCGCACGGCGTACTGCCGCAGACGCTGATGGAGAAAGCCCTCTTTTGCGCCGACCCTCTTACCGGGCTGATTACCGCCGCGGTGTTGGTGCGGCCGGAGAAAAAGATTGCCCCGCTGGAAGCCCGATCCGTGCGCAAGCGGTTTAAAGAAAAGAGCTTTGCCGCCGGCGCCAGCCGCGAGCAGATAGCCCGGTGCAGCGCCATCGGCATAGAGCTGGACGAGTTTATCGAAATCGGCGTGACCGCCATGAAGGAAATCGCCCCGGAGCTGGGTCTCTAGAAAATCGCCGTTAAACCGGGTATCTGAAGTTTATCAGGCTCACGAAAAAAACATTGATAAACAGGTGGATGATGAAGGCCGGCCAGAAAGACTTGCCCCGGTAGCACACGTAGCCGAACAGTATCCCCGTGACAATGGTGCTCACTGTTTCCAGTTCCGGCTTGCCCAGGTGCATCAGCACGAAGGGTATCATTTGCAGCAGGATGCTGCCCTCATGGAATTTATCTTTCAGCCCAAAGAGCAGAAAGCCGCGGTACAGGAACTCGGACGCCGCCAGGCTGGCGCAGCTGGTCAGGGAATAGGTGATGAAGTTAAAGCCCGCATCCCGGTAGTAGCCCTGCAAGTCCGCGCTGAAGGAAGCGGCGAAAAGAATCCCCCCCGCCACCAGGCAGATAAGCGCCGTGGGGAACCACCACAAACGCGGGCTGCCCATGCCCAGCCCGAAGTCCCCGGGGCTTTTTCTTAAAATAATGAACACCACCAGCAGGGGAAAGATGCCGTAATAAAGGGTGGTGCTGACCCACTCGCTGCCGATGGGGCGGTAGCGGTCCAGCGTGAGAAACAGCGTGGCGGCGGTAACGATGACGGTCTCCCGCCCGTTCCTCTTAAAGAACTGCCCCAGGTCAACGAATTCCTGTGTAATGAAATGTAACATCTAGATTTATTTCCCCCGTCATTCCAGCGCAGCCGTGCCCCGTATGACAATCGGGGGCTGGAATCCATCATCAGGTCAAGAGGCCGTAAAGGTCTTTCCAGTCCGGATTGGCTTCTTCAATCAACCTTATTTTCCACTTTCTGTGCCAGGCTTTCAAATGTTTTTCACGCTGGATAGCCGATTCTACATTTTCGCATTGTTCGTAATAAACCAGTTGATGTACATTATATCTCCTGGTAAATCCTTCAACGAACCCGTTTTTATGCTCATAGACCCGCCTGATAAGGTCATTAGTGACGCCGATGTATAGCGTCCCCCTGGGCTTGCTGGCGAGAATATATACGAAATATTGTTTCACAGTCCCAGCCGTGGATTCTGACCTTCGTCAGAATGACATATTAAAACATGCTAGTAAAGTTGTCATTCCAGCGCAGCCGTGCCCCGTATGACAATCGGGGGCTGGAATCCATCATCGGGTTAAGATGGTGTACCGGCCTTGCCCGTCCGGGTTGACTTTATCAATCAGCTCTGTTTCCCACCCCTGGATTCTGACCTTCGTCAGAATGACATATAAAAACATACTTAATGACATAACACGTCAGTTCACGTTTATGGTGGAGCCGTCCGCCGTCTTGGTGACGTCGATGCGGGTGGGGAAGGCGTCCTTGAGCTCGTCCATGTGGGTGACGACCAGTATCTTCTCGAAGTCGCCCTGGATGGAGTTAATCGCCTCTTTTAGCTTCTCCATGCCGGTGCTGTCCTGCGTCCCGAACCCCTCGTCGATAATTAAAGTAGGCAGCGGCGCCCCGGCGCGCCCGGCCAAAAGCCGTGACAGCGCGATGCGCACCGCGAAGTTGATGCGGAAGGCCTCGCCGCCGCTGAACATTTCATAGTTGCGCGTCCCCAGCTCGTCCGCGATGGCGATATCCAGCGTCTCCTGCACCGTGCCTTTCTTGGTCTCCCGCTGCGTCTCGAATTTCACGTGCATGCGACCGTCGGTCAAACGCGCGAGCAGCCGGTCCGCCTCGGTCTCTATTTCCGGTAATGCCGCCTCGATTATCAGCGCCTGTATGCCCGCTTTCCCGAAGGCCTTAGCCAGCTCGCGGTAAACGGCCTCTTCTTTGGCCGCCAGCGCGCGCCGGTCTTCACTCTCCTTTTTCCTTGTTTCCAGCTCGTTCAGCCGTTCCAGACGGGCGCGCACGCTGCCCACCGCCTCCTGCGCCTGGGCGCGCCTCCCCGCGGCGACTTTATATTCCGCCTCGGCGGCGGCCAGCTCCTGCCGTACCCGGGGCAGGGTGGTGACCGCGGCGGCCAGCGACACTTTTTTGGCGGTGTCCTGCTGCAGGCTGGCCTGCAGCATTTGCGCGTTGGTCTGCGCCTTGGCCGCCGCCTCTTTCTCCTGCTCGTAAAGTCGCAGGGCCTCATCCAGGCGGTTCTTGTCCCGCTCGTAAGTCTCGTTAAGCTTCAAATGCTGGAGCGCCTGCTCGTGCCGGGCCGCGTCATAGCCCAGGCCGCCCAGCTCTTTCTCGATGGCGGCCAGTCCCTGCTGCTCGTTTACCGCGAAGTCCCCGCCCGCCAGCCGCTCCTCTACCTGCCCCGCCTCCGCCTTGAGGTCGGCCAGCTTGGCGTTGCCTTCCTCTATTTCCTTTATCTTTGTTTTAACGTACTCTTCCTGGCCGCGGGCTTTAGTCTTTTCCTGGTTCAGCGTCTCTTCCAGGGCGGCTATTTCCTTTTGCGCCGCCGCGTATTCCGCCCGCTTTCCCGCCAGGACTTCCCGGTTTTTCATCAGCAGGTTGGCCTTGTCCTGCCGCTCCAGGTCATACTTGGAGCGTATCAGCTCCAGCCCCTCCCTCGTCAGTTCCTGTTCGCAAAGCGGGCATCTGGCTTCCGCGTGGCTGCCCAGGTGCCCGGCTATGAGGTCCAGCTTTTCCTCCGCCTCCCCGATTTCCCTTTCCATACGCGCGTTTTCCGCCTCCAGCCGGCTGCCCGCCGACTGTATTTCACGGGCGGACTGCTGTTTTTGCTTGAGCGCTTCTTCCGCTGCCCTAAAGCCGTTTGCTCTTTCCTGCGCTTGGCCGAGCTGGGTTTTCAGGGCGGGGAGTGTCTGCGCTTTCTTTTCCAGCTCCTGGATGCTGTTCAGGATAACGGCGTGGCTGGTCAAAAGCTCGTTGCGGGACTGGTCAATGCGGCGTTCCACCTGCTCCCGCTGCTTTTCCAGCGCGCGCGATTGCATGGCTTTGCGTTCCAAGTCTTCCACCGACTTTTTGATTTCCGCGAATGTAGCGTAACCCGATTCGATATCCCCCCGCCGCCCGATTACCTCCTCGTACTGCCGCAGGCGCGCCAGGTGCTGACCGGCCTGCTCTTCCCAGCGCCGGAGGTCGTTGGCGCCGCTGACGAGCCGTTTTTCCAGCTCTTCCAATTGCGCCTGCCGGCTTTCCAGCGACTCCTTTTGCTGGCGTAAAGCGTTTAAAACGGCCTCTTTTTCCTGCGCGGTCCGGTCTATTTCCGCCAGCGCGGTTTGCGCCTGCGCCAGCTCCGCCGCGAAGTCCGGTTTGCGGGCCAGCTCGGCGTCTATGTCCCGTACGGCGCTTTCGAGTAATTGCGTGTCCGCCTCGTGCTTTTTGGCCAGCTCTTTGGCCCGCTCTTCCAGGGCGTCATAGACATCCAGCCCCAGGATGCTGCCCAGCACCTCCTTGCGTTTGGCGGGCGCCTGGCGGGTAAACTCGTCGGCGTGGCCCTGGCGCAGGTAGGCGCTGTTGACGAAGGTATCATAGTCCATGTGCAGCACCTCGATGATTTTCTGCTGCGTCTGGGCGATGGTGTTGCCGGTGATGGGGCGGAAGCCGTCCTCGCTCTTTACCTGGAACTCCAAAGACGATTGCCCCGCCGCCGCCCGCTTTTTGGGGCGGGTGCGCTTGCGGATGATGCGGTAAAGCTGTTCCCCTACGTTGAACTCGAACTCCACTTCCATCTCGTTCTGCGCGGCGTGGATGAGGTCGTCGTCGCTGTCGGCGCGGGCTTTGCCCCACACCGCCCAGGTCATGGCGTCGATGATGGCGGACTTGCCGTTGCCGTTATCGCCGGAGAGGCAGGCGAGGTGGATGCCGGTAAAGTCCAGCGCGGGCACGTTGTCCCGGTAGCACATGAAGTTGCGCATTTTCAGCCGGACGGGTATCATCTTTTAACGAAATCCCTCCCCTGTCTCCCTTTTTCAAAGGGAGAGGATGTAATAATATACCGTTTTATGCGGCGTAAAAGCCAATCTTTCCCCCTTTGGAAAAGGGGGAGTAAGGGGGATTTTAACGTTTCTCGTTCTTGACATAGCGCTGGGACGGGACGACGGTGAAGTGGAAGATGGGCCGGTCCACGCGCTTTAGGTTCAGCGGGCAGTGTACCAGGCCCGCCGGCACGAATATCATGGCGCTTTTGGTGATAACCTGTTTTTCGTCCCCCAGCCAGATTTCTATCTCCCCGCCGAGGTCGTTGGGCCGGGCGGCGTCGTTCCCGAAAAACCCGATTATCTCGTCGGTATCGTGCGTGTGGGGCTTGTCCTCCAGCGTCATGGCGGCTTTAAGGTACCAGGCGGTGTTCATGTTGAAAGCGCCGGGCGCCACATCCTTGTCCAGCCAGAGGACGCGCCTGGCGTATTTATTATAGGCCGCCGCTATTTTCCTCTTGTCTTCCGGCATTATCAAATCGGTAACGACGTACCGACTATATTCAGTAGCGGGCGTGTATTCTTTCACGGCTTTTTTGGTAATCCACTGGCCCTCCGTGACCACGGAGAAATGGAAAATGGGCTTATCCACTCGCCGGATGATGAGCGGGCAGTGTTTCATGCCGGCCGGGATAAATATCATGGCGCTTTTGGTGATGGTCTGCTTTTCGTCCCCCAGCCAGAACTCCACCTCCCCGTGCAGGTTATAGGGGTCGGCCGCGTCATTGCCGAAGAAGCCGATAATCTCATTGGTATCGTGCACGTGCGGCTCCGGCCCCATCTCGAAGGCCTTGCGGTACCACGAGCAGTTCATCTGGAAAGCGCCGGGCACCACGTTTTCGTCCATCCACAGGATGCGGGTGGCGAAGGTGGCGTACCGCGCGGCCGCTTCCGGGGGGAAAGGGGCTTTAAGCTCCGTGACCACGTATTTGCTGTACTCGGACATGTGAGATTCTCCTTTATTTCGTCTGGATGTACTGGCCGCCGGTGACCACGGAAAAGTGGAAAATGGGGCGGTCCACCCGCCGGATGATAAGGGGGCAGTGGTTCATGCCGGCCGGCGCGAAAATCATGGCGCTTTTAGTGAGCACGAACTGCTCGTCCTCCAGCCATATTTCCACCTCCCCGCCGAGGTCGTGGGGATTTTCCGGGTCGCTGCTGAAGAAGCCGATGATTTCATCCACGTCATGCTTGTGCGGTTCCGCGCCGTGGGTGGAGGGCTTTAAATACCAGGAACAGTTCATCTGGAAAGCCCCCGGCACCACGTTTTTGTCCATCCAGAGGATGCGGGTGGCGAACTGCTTGTACATTTCCACGAATTCCGGGCGGAAGTTGGGGGCCTTAAGCTCCGTAACGACGTATTGGGAGTATTTGGATTCCGGCATGGTAGTTACTCCTTGATTTTGTTGAGATATGGATATTGTAGCATGTTTTAGAGCCGACCTCACCCCCTATATTCCCCCTTGTATGTTTGAAAGATGGTAATATAAGCTTTAAAGGCACGGCAGACCGATTCCCCCTTGGTTTAATAAAACCGTTGGAGAGCGAGGGTCGCCGTGCCTGGACTTCCATTAGCCCGAACAG
>JBAZGT010000019.1 GCA_041652735.1 Dehalococcoidales bacterium
CTACTTCACCGGGGACGGCAATAATAATAATACCGCCACCCTGGAGTACCGCACCCCCGGCGGCGCCTGGAAGACCGCCCCGGCCATGTACAAAGACACCCGGGCGACCGTTACCACCGGCAGCAAGTCCCAGGCCAACCCCTACCTCAATACCTACCGGGGCAGCATCTTCTGGCTTACTACCAATACTGCCTATGAAGTCCGGGTAACCTTCAGCGATACGGACGGTGTTTCCGGCGGCAACCCGGTCACCGGCACCGTCACCACCTGGAACGATAACCCGCCGAGCAACGGCAGCAGCTATTACGTCTCTCCTTCCGGCAGCGATAATAACGCCGGCACGGAAGCTTCTCCTTTCAAGACTATCGCTAAGGCCGCCAGTGTGGCTGCCGCCGGCAGTACCGTCTACTTCAAAGCCGGTACTTACAATAGCGGCACCACCCTGACCACCTCCGGCACTCCTGCCAACTACATCACCTTCCGTAACTACGGCAGTGACAAGCCGGTCTTCACCGCCAGTATCTGGGTCCAGGCCGCTTATATCAGGATTAAGGGCCTGACCTTCCAGAATACCCCCAATACCTGTATCGACGTCTCCGGGGAAAACATGCCCGCCGGCAGCGTTACCGGGGATATCGTGGAGGACTGTATTTTCATTAATCCCGCCCTCTCCAACTCCGATTCCGCCGTCAGGGTAGACTACGGCGCCCAGAACGTCATCATCCAGAGAAACTCCTTCACCATCAACTTTAACGACCACGAGGACAAAGACGGCGTTTACTGGTGGTATCCCGGTGACGGCATCGTCTGCCGCAACAACACGGTGACCGGGACGCCCTGGGACGGCTTCGGGGGAGGTCCGGAAAACCAGTTCGGCTACATCAACAACAACGACTTTTATAACAACTATATCTCCGGGGCTATCGATGACGGCATCCAGCCGGACGGGGATAACCTCAATACCAGGGTATACAATAACGTCATCACCAACACCTTCGCCGGCGTTTCCAGCTGCCCGGTAGCCATCGGGCCGGAATACATTTTCCGCAACTCCATCTCCGGGCTGCACTACCGGAATGAAGCCGGTGACAATGAAGCCTTCAAGCTGGGAGACAGCTCCACCGGACGCATCTATTTCTACCACAACACTGTCTATACCACCGACCTCAGCGACGGCGCTGCCGCCACCAACGGCGGCCTGGCCAACGTGATTTCCCGCAATAACATCTATCATGTCGGCTGGTACGTGCTGGAGTTCGGGCATTATGCCGACGCCGTGAACTGCAACTTCGATTATGATAACCTCTACACCACCAGAACGGATGACCGTTACGTTAAATGGGGTGAAGCTAAATACAGCACACTCGAAGCTTTCATTGCCGGCGCCGGGCAGGAAGCGCACGGGATGAATATCAGTGTCACCAGTGAGCTGGTTAACGCGGCCGGCGATGACTTGCATCTCAAAGCCGGCAGCCAGTTCATTGATAAAGGCGAGGTACTGCCGGGCTTCAACGACGCCAACTCGCCGTGGCCTTACAGCGGCGCGGCCCCGGACCTGGGCGCTTTCGAATACGGCTCGGGCGGCACATCCTCGAATACCGCCCCGGTGGCGGCCAATGATAGCTACAACATTTATAAAGATAATGTCCTTAACATGCCTGCACCGGGGGTACTCTCGAATGATGCCGATGCCAACGGTGACGCGTTAACGTCCGCCCTGGTCAGTAATGTCAGTCACGGCGCGCTGACGCTGAACAGTAATGGTTCCTTCACCTATACCCCTGCTTCCGGCTATACCGGTACGGACAGCTTTTCCTACAGAGCTAATGACGGCAAGGTAAACTCCAATACCGCCACGGTGACCATCACCATAAGCACTCCGGTGAACACGGCGCCGGTGGCGGTGAATGATGCCTACACTACCAACAAAGATACCGCCCTCGTCGTGTCCGCCCCGGGCGTCCTGGCTAATGATACCGATATTAACGGGGATGCCCTCACGGCTGTCCTGGCGGGTAACGTCAGCCACGGTACGCTGGCGCTGAACAGCAGCGGTGCTTTCGTCTATACCCCTGCCTCCGGCTATACCGGCACGGACAGCTTTACTTACAGGGCCAGTGATGGTAAAGCCAACTCCAATATCGCTGCCGTGACCATTACCGTCAATACCGCGGCCAATACCGCCCCGGTGGCGTCAGGTGATGCCTACACTACCGGTAAGGCCACCACCCTGATTGTATCAGTCCCGGGCGTGCTGGCTAACGATACGGATGCCAACGGGGACGCGCTCACGGCTTTCCTGACCAGGAATGTCTACCATGGCTCGCTTATTCTGAACAGCAACGGCTCGTTTACTTACACGCCTTACTCCAGCTATACCGGCACGGACAGCTTTACCTACAGGGCAAGCGATGGCAAGGCCAACTCCAATACCGCCATGGTCACCATTACCATTACCACTCCGTCGAACAACGCGCCGGTGGCGGTAAACAATGCCTACAGCGCCGACCGGAATACCGCCCTCTTGGTGGCCGCCCCGGGCATTCTGGCTAATGATACGGATGCCAACGGGGACACGCTCACGGCCGCGTTGACCGGCAGTGTAAGTCACGGTACGCTGGCGCTGAACAGCAACGGTTCCTTCACCTATACCCCTGCCACGGGCTACACCGGTACGGACAGCTTTACCTACAGGGCCAATGATGGAAAAACCAACTCTAACACCGCCACGGTAACTATCAACGTCAAAGAGCCGGAAAGCGGCGGTGGTGGAGGTGGTGGCGGAGGTGGCGGCGCGATGCCCGGGACCATAGATATCTCGTCGATGGTAAACAGTACCGGTCAGATATCGCAAGACGTAACCGTGTCCTCGGCGGACAACAATGTCACCCTTACCGTGAGTAAAGATACCGTGGCTCTTTCGGTTTGGGGACAGCCGATATATTACTTGTCGGTGCTGGAGTCGGCTTACCTGGCGCCGCCGTCGAGCGGGGATATTATCAGCAAAGTTTATAACCTGGGCCCCAGCGGCACCACGTTCGACCGGGGCATAACCCTGACGTTTAAATACGATGAAACCATCATTCCCCCTGGCGTCGCCGAGGAACACCTGGTGATTAGCAGCTGGCAAAGCGGCGAAGGTTGGGTTGATTTGCCGAGTATTGTAGATACGGTCAATAACACCATTACCGTACAGGTAAACCATTTCTCCGAGTTTGCCGTACTGGCTTATGTCCGGCCGGCCAATATCCAGGTCAGCAGCGTGACCGTGACTCCCCAGGAGTGTGAATTCGGGAATAATGTGGATATATATGTCAGCATCGCTAATGCCGGCGACCTTGCCGCAGAGTACGAAATCATGCTTTATCTTGACGGCGTTTTGGCCCAGACCAGCGCCATCGCCCTTGAAGGCAGCAGCCAGGCAACCGTTATTTTCAGTGTCACGCCAGGGACGGCCGGGGAACACCAGATAAATATCGGCGGGATGACGGCTGGTTTTACCGTGCAGACGCCTAAAGCTCCGGCTGCTTTCCATCCGGTGACGCTTAATATCAACCCCGCCCGCGTCAGCCCCGGCGACACGGTGAGCATCGGCCTGCTGGTCGCCAATTCCGGTGACATCCCCGGGATTTACGTGGCGTCTCTGGTTATCGATGGTGTGGTGCTGGAGGTCAAGGATATCAGTATTACCGCCGGAAATAGCGCCACGGTCTCTTTCAGCCTGGCATCGGCGGGTATCGGCGAGCATCAGGTGCAAATCGGTGGCCTGACGGGGGCCTTTACTGTCACCGCGCCGCCGCCGGTGGACGAGCCGCAGGTGAAGCTTAATGACTTTAGTGTTACGCCCTTATACGAGACTGAAAGCGGTAGGCTCGTTTCCGCCGCCGTCATGTACCAGGTAGACCAGCCTCCCGCGATTGTTGACATAAATCTGGTGCTCAAGGTCTTCCTGGATGGCGCATTACTGGAAACCTGCCCGGTGCTTAAGACCGGCCAGACCATAGCCCCCAACGGCATCGGCGAGGTTGATTATTTACCTTCAGCGGGATGGGCAGTCGGCGAGTATTCCTTCGCTCTGGAGCTCTCCAGCGGCGGCAGTATCGTGCAGACCACGCCGTCTCAGTACCTGGAGGTATTGTCCGATGAGGTTAACCGTCCCGCCGGCTGGAAAGTCCCGGCCATAACTGTCGGGGTGACCATACCAATGATGTTACTGACGATTCTGGTGCTCCGCCGCCGCCAGGATAGTTTTTCTCTGGGTGGGGAAGAGTAGGGCGTTCCTATCCTTTGACCAGGGCTACCGCTATTATCAGCGCCGCCAGCAGCCACCGGTAATACACGAAGATATCCGTGGAGTGTTTCTGTAAAAACCGCAGCAGGTATTTGATGCACAGGTATCCGCTGACCGCGGCCACCGCAAAACCCAGGATATAGAGCAGTACGTCTGACCCCGCCATTTGCCCCGCCGCCAGTTCCTGCTGCACGTCGAAGATGCTCTTGAGTCCCGCGCCCAGGATAATCGGCGTGGAAAGCAGGAAAGAAAAACGCGCGGCGGTTTCCCGCTGCAAACCCAGCGCCAGGCCGGCCGTTATAGTGCTGCCGGAACGTGATACGCCGGGGAAAATCGCCAGCGCCTGTGAAAGCCCGATTATCACGGCGTCCTTTATCGTTACCTCGTTAAAGCCCCGGCGGTGTTTGGCGATGCGCTCGGCGATGAACAGCAGCAGTCCCAGCAGCGCGATGATAACCGCCATGGCCAGCATCGCCCCCAGGGTGTGGGGCGAATCGGGCTTGTGGAACAGATCCTCGATTTTGCTCTGAGCGAAATAGCCGACGATGACGCCGGGAATAGTGGCGATAACCAGGAACCAGAAGAGCCTCCGGTCCATATCCTCGCCGATTTTCCGCCGGGCGATTGATTGCACTCCGGCCCGGATAAGGCGTACCCAGTCCGCCCGGAAGAACCAGAGCAGGGCTACCAGCGTCCCCAGGTGCAGCGCTAAATCAAAAGTCAGCCCCGGGTCGGCCCAGTTGAAAAGCCAGGGAACGATAACCAGGTGCGCTGAGCTTGAAACGGGTATAAACTCCGTCAAGCCCTGTACTATGCCCAGGACGATAACCTGAATAAAATTCATCGGCTTACCCGTTTTTTTAACATATCGGTAATAGTTCCCGTGACTGCGTTCCGTATCACCTGGACTTTGTATCCAGCAGCAGCGCCGGCGCCCGGCCGGGCACCAGGGACTGCCGGCTCAATTTCTTCCATCCGAATATTCTTAGCAGCGTCAGTTTCTCGGTTTCCACGAATCCCAGCTTCCTGGCCAGCAGCCCTGATTTTACATTAAAGGGAACGTACCCGCCGATTAGCCTTTTATAGCCTCTGCCAGCCAGGTGGGCAAACATCATCTGCCGCAGGTCTGAGGCCAGCCCGCCCCGCCGGTATTCCTTGGAAACGGTTATCTGCTCGGACCAGGCGTCGGATTCGGCCAGGTTCAGGACTACGTTCAGGTAGCGGATACGGGTCCTCCCGGTACTCACCAGGTTAAAGCCTGCCAGGCTTTCCTTGTTTTTCGCCACGATGCAGAAACCGGTACGGCCTATTCTCTCGGCAATGAAGTCGCGGGAGATGGCGCTCATGTCTTCAATCTGTGCCATCATGCCGCTATCGTTAGCGGTTAAAAAGGAAAACTGTATAGCCGGGTTGCGTATTTCCGGCGCGGCGGACGGGGTAAGCTGTTTTTCGTAGACGATATACTTCCTGTAAACAAATATCTTTCCGAAGATGATATCCATTATCCCCCGGAAAATCGTGTGCCAGACCCCGAAGTCCCTGACCGATACTCTGGTCCTGGTCCTGAAAAACGCGATTTTCCGCCCGATACTCTTGGTAAAATTACCGTTATTCATCTTCTTCCTTATACTTTTCCGCGCCATGAAGCGCAAATATTTTCATGCGGGTTCACTCGTTAACCGGGAAATTATCCGGCGGTAAGCCGGCGCAGCGCCGACCTCAGAAAGCGCTTGCTCCTGTGGCCGGAATCCAGTATTACCGGCGGAATCAGTGTCCGTCCGATCTGTGTTACCAGCGGTAGCCAGAGCCTTTTCCGGAACCACTGCGGCTTCGTTTTCAGAGCTTTGAAAAGGTATTGCCGGGATACCGCCATTTGCCGGTTGCCGTAGGCGTATTTGGCCAGCCTGGAATACAGGCTGAAATATACGTTGGTGCGTTCCGGTGTGAAATAGCCGCCGGACGCTGTATTATTGAACAGCTTTTCAAAGATGGCGCCGTTGTTTTTTTCCATATCGGCCAGCTTCTGGGTACGGCTGATGCTGCTGGCATGCATGCGGTACTTGATTAAAGGTTCGGCGATATACGCTACTTGATGAGACCCGGCCAGGCGCACCCAGAGGTCGAAGTCCTCGGAGCCGCCTTTGAAAGAAGCATCGAACAGGCCGATCTCTTCAAGGTATTGGCGGCGCGCCATGATGGTGGACGTCGGCACGTGATTGCCGTTTAAAATGGCTTTTTTGATTTCTTCTCTGCCATCGCGGATGTACGAGCCTTCTTCACGCTGCTCTCTTACCCCGAAGATGCGCTGTTTTTCATCCATCAGGTAAGCTTTGCCGTAGCTGAAAGCCGCCTGCGGGTTTTTCTCCAATACCTGAACGCTCGTTTCCAGGGCTTTTTCCAGCAGTAAATCGTCGGAGTCCAAAAAGGCGATGTACGTGCCTCCAGCGGCTTTAATGCCGGTGTTGCGGGCGGCGGAAACGCCGGCGTTCTCCTGTAAAATATACCGCACGCGGGGGTCCTTGAAGGCGGCGACTACCTCCCCGGTATTATCCGTGGAGCCATCGTCCACCACGATGATTTCAAATTCCGGCAGCGTCTGCGCCAGGACGCTCCTGATGGTCTCCGCTATTAAGCCCGCCCGGTTGTAAGTGGGGATGACCACGCTTACTTTCGCCGCGGCGCCGGCTTTTTTGATATCCTCCGCCCTAACAGTGCTTTGCGCCATCGCCGGCCGGGCGACAACTAACCGAGCGGGTACTGCGGCGCGGTGCTTTAAAGTCTTCTTCCAGGAGCGGAGAGCCCGGAACCTGCGCGTCCCGAAAAGGGAAAGGGCGAGATAGGCGTATGGCCTGAAGCACAAAGGATTGATTTTAATGCTGGCAAACAGCGCTTTGGTGGCATCCTCCTGCCTGTCCCCGAGCAATGACCATCGCCCGTAGCGGCAGTGTTCCAGCGCCAGCCTTTCTTTCAATAGTTTCAGTTCCGCCCGGGAGAAAGTGCCGCTGGCTATGGCCTTGTTGATGGCGGTCACCGCTCCCCGGTACACTTTTTCCTGGTTTCTGGACAGGCTGTCATCGTGCCGCCGTATCTTGAGCAGCGGCATATCTATGACCTCGATAGGGAAGCGCTGCACGATGCGCACGAAGAGGTCCCAGTCCTCGGAAGTGGGGAGTGATTCGTCCAGATAGCCGATTGTTTCAAAAACCCGGCGGCGCAGCATGGTGGCCTGGGGCATAATGAAGCAGGACCGGTACAGCAGCTCTTTTAATGGGTGCTGGGCGGCTTGGGTGGGGTTGGCGGAATACTTGAATCTCTTTTCACCCCAGAGCCTGCCAATATTGGCTTTGGTTTTGTTATCCAGGAAATAGGCGTCCGAGCATACAAGGCCTGCTTCAGGGTGGGCATCCAGCAGTTTTATTTTAACCTCCAGGTTCTCCGGCAGCCAGAGGTCATCGGAGTCTAGGAAGGCGATGAAATCCCTGTCTGATGCCTTGATGCCGGTATTGCGGGCGGAGGACACGCCGCCGTTCTCTTTATATAAGTACCGGACGCGGGGGTCTTTATAGCTGTTGACGACCTCCCTGGTGTTATCGGTGGAGCCGTCGTCGACTACGATAAGCTCGAAGTTTTTATACGTCTGGTCGAGGACGCTTTGAATGGCTTCGCCCACATATAGCGCCCGGTTGTAAGTAGGCAGAATCACGCTTACTCTGGATATCGGTTCCATGGTATTCATTTTTTCATTTTCAGGCATTTTATCACTTTGACAAGGATCTGCTGTCATCACAACAAACTCCTTCTGATGAGTGATTCCGGGGCAAGCATCGGTTTATTAGTTTCTTACATGATTTTATAGCCTGGAACTCCCGGCTTCCAAGTATGGAAAAAATAAGGTAGATATATATTTTCAAGTGCCACGGGCTGAGTTTGATACCCGCCCACAGCGCTGTTTTAGCCGTGGCCTGTTTGCCGCTGTCCAGGGCCCGTCTGCCATAGCGGAAGTGCTCCAGCGCCAGCCTTTCTTTTAGTAGTTTGAGGCCGTCTCCGGTAACCGTGCCGTTGTGTATTAACTTCAGGATGGCGGCAACCGACCCCAGGTACATTTTTTCCTGGGATTCTGACAGGCTGGTGCTGTGCCGGCGGACTTTAAGCAGCGGCATATCTATGACCTCGATGGGGAAGCGCTGCACGATACGTATGAAGATATCCCAGTCCTCGTGGGTGGCGAGTGCTTCGTCGAAATAGCCGGCCGTATCGAAGACCCGGCGGCGCACGATGGTCGCCGGGGGCTGGATGAAACACGAACGGAAAAGCAGCTCTTTTAAAGGCTGCCTTGACGCCTGGGTGGGGTTGGCGGAATACTTGAATTTCTTATTGCCCCACGTCGTGCCGAGGACGGCTCCGGTGCTATCCTCGAATACCAGTGAGTCTGAACATATCAGGCCTGCTTCAGGGTGGGCATCCAGCATCTTTATCTTAACCTCCAGGTTCTCCGGCAGCCAGATATCATCGGAGTCCAGGAAGGCAACGTATTCCCCGTCCGACGCCTTGATGCCGGCGTTGCGGGCGGAAGATACCCCGCCGTTCTCTTTGTATATATACCGGATGCGGGGGTCATTGAAGCTTTCCACTACTTCTCTGGTATTATCCGTGGAGCCGTCATCGACGATTATAAGGGTGTAATCGCCGCAGGTCTGATTGAGCACACTTTCGATTGCTTCCTTCAGGAAGCCTGCCCGGTTATAAGTGGGCATAATGATACTCACCCTGGGGATTGAATTCACCGGGTTGTTTTTTATATTCCCGGGTGAGCTGTCACTATGATAATATTCTGCCGTCATGATAACAGTCCCCTCCCGCTGAGCGACTCCGGAATAAGCGGCGCCCCGCGAGCCGCCTCCATTTTCTTAAAGCCAAATACTTACCGATTCCCGGGATTGAAAACAGAAGGTAAACATATAGTTTTAAATTCCACGGGTCCAGCCTGATGCCCGCCAGCAGCGCTTTCCTGGCTGTAGCCGTTCTGCCGTCTTGTAATGCCGTGCGTCCGTGGTGTATGTGGCGGGGCAGCATTCTTTCTTTAAGCAGCTTACGCTCGTTCCTGGATAGCGTGCCGCTCCGTATTAGTTTCCTGGTGGCCGCCACGCCTCCGATACAATCATTTTCCTGGAGCAGGGAATAGCTGATGCGGCGCTGCCGGATTTTGAGCAGCGGCGTATTAATTACTTCTATGGGGAAACGCTGTACGATGCGGATACACATTTCCCAGTCCTCGTGGCTGGGCAAAGATTCATCGAAATAGCCTACCTCGTTAAAAATTGTCCGGCGTACCATGCCCGCCTGTACGTTGAAAAAACACCCGTTGGCCAGCACCTCTCTCAGCGGCTGTCGCACGGCCCTGGCCGGGTCGAACCAGGGATAGGGGCCTTTCGGGTCGCCCCATAGTTTGCATATATTGTCCCCCGTATGATGATTGAATATATAGGCATCGGAGCAGACCAGTCCTACATCCGGGCGGGCGTCGAGCAGCTTGGCTTTCATTTCCAGGTTCCGGGGGAGATACAGATCATCCGCGGTCAGGCCGGTAATGTATTCACCCGCGGCGGCTTTAAACCCTATATTTTGCGCCATGCCGATATAGCGGAAATCCCGGCGCAGGTATTTGATGCGCGCGTCATGGAACCCTTCAACCACCTCCCCGGTGTTCTCCAGGAGGCCGTTGTCCACCACAATAATCTCGAAGTCCTGCAGCGTCTGGTCGAGCACACTCTGGATAGCTTCACCCAGGAAATGACTGCGGGTATTAATTGGTATTACTACACTGACTTTAGGCATCAACTCACCCCTCCCTTTTCACTCTCTCCGTCCGTCGTCAGGTTGTGTTTCTCCCGGTTGCCGGTGGTTCCCGGCATGGCGTCTCAGACCTTTCTTCCATTTGTTTAGTGTCAAAAACATCCGGCTGCCCAGCAGAGAAAAAGTCAGGTAAGCATATGGTTTAGGTTGCTGCGGATTAATCTTGATGCCGGCTAAAAGTGCTTTTCTGGCCGCGGCCGTTCTGCCCTCGAGTAATGCCCTCCGCCCGTAGCGGATATGCTGGGGAAACAGTCTTTTCCTTAATACCTTTTGTTCCTGTTTGGTGAGTGTGCCGCTGCGTATCACTTTCATGAGGGCGGTCACCGCTCCCTGGTACATCTTTTCTTGATTATCAGATAAATTGCTTTGGTGTCGGCGCATTTTAAGTAACGGCATATCTATTATCTCGGCCGGGTAATTCTGTAAAATACGGACTACGAGTTCCCAGTCTTCATGGGTAGGGAGGGATTCGTCATAACATCCCACCTTGTTAAAAACCTCGCGGCGTATCAGGGCCGCCTGAATCAGGATGAAACACCCTTTATAGAGGATTTCTTTTAAAGGATTACGGGCTGCTTTTATCGGGTCGAGCCAGGGATAATAACCCTTGGGGTCGCGCCATAGCTTGCCGATAGTTTCTCCGGTGCTGTCATCGAAAAGGTAAACATCGGAATAGACCATGCCCAGTTCGGGGCGGGCATCCATTATTTTTACTTTCAGCTCCAGGTTCTGGGGCAGAAACAGGTCGTCCGCGCCTATGCCGGTAATGTACTCGCTGGTGGCGGCCTTTATCGCCACGTTCGCCGCCGCCGCCACGCCGCGGTTTTCCTGCCGGATGTACCTGATGCGTGTATCCTTGAAACTGTCCACGACCTCCCTGGTATTGTCCGTGGAGCCATCGTCCACCACGATAATTTCAAAGTCCTGGTAAGTCTGGTCCAGCACGCTCTGGATGGCTGCGCCCAGGTATTGGGCGTAATTATACGTGGGTATCATTACGGTTATTTTCGCCATCCACCTCACCTTTACAGATTGATGCAGCCCCTATAGTTATAGGTAATCGAGCGTCCGGCCGGGGCCGGCCAGGGATAATACGGGTTTTACATGCTGTTATTCTAAAGCGGAAAGGTTGGAACTCGGTATATGTTGGGGTATTTCAAGGTTAGACCATGCGGCAAAAAACACGCCGGTAAAATATTGCAGCAGACCGCCGGCCGGGGCGAATTTAGCTTCACCTGGTGTGCCCGTTACCTGACATAATCATTTTTCCGGCGGGCCAAAACCGGCCTTTTTTTACTAATGCCAAATTCTAACACAGCCCAAACCAAAATCCAACATTACTCTTGCATGATTGAAGATGAAAGGCTAGTTTGACAGATACGGGGGCAGGATAGAGAAATGGTTATAAAAGAAGATAACCCGGGAATGCAGGACAGCCCTGACGGCAACAGTCACCTTAAGTGCCATGATTGCGGGGAGTCACTGGAACCAGGGTCGCTGCCGGCGGTGGAAGATGAAACGGTTTGTCCGGCCTGCCGTCATGCCAAGGTACACGAGACTTTACTGTATATAAAGGAACTGTTAAATGGTAGCAGCACTATCGGTAAAAAGGGAAAGTAGCATTTCCATCCTGGAACGCAGCCGGGTGAAGACCTGTAAAAAGTGCGGCGGCAAGCTGGCCAGGGACTATGAAGACATAGCCTGCATTAATTGCGGCGCCCTTCATGACGAAGCCGGCAATCTGCTGAAAAACAGGTTCTCCAACTTTGAGAATTAATATGCCTGGAATCCCCGGGCGGGAGGCTGGTTATCTCCCGGCGGCGGGCCAGCCTGCCGTGTGCGAAAGGTCTAGCCGTGAAAGTTATATCTGCTAAAAGAATCAGATGGTACCATATCGTCTTAATCGTTATCGTAGCGCTGCTGCTTGTTTCGCTTTCTCCCATCTATCCCGCCAGGTTGTACTCCTCCGAGGGCGGCAAGACCCTGGTGGCCATCACTTTTGATGACGGCTATCATTCCTGGACCGCGGAGGCCATGCCTCTCCTCCAGCAATATGATATGCCGGCTTCCGGCTATATTACGGACCCGGATTACCGCGAAGGTTTTACCTGGGAAGACGCTCGAACGCTGGTGAAAGCGGGCTGGGAGATAGGCTGGCACACGGTCCACCATACCCCGGTAGATTATCTGGACCGTTCTGAGATAGTTGCCGATTTCAGCCAGGCGGCGCCGCTGTTCGAATCGCACGGCCTGCCGTCCCCGGCTGTTTTCGCCTACCCCTCCGGCCGCCATGACTCGCTGGCTATGGAGGTGGCCTCCGAATATTTCCTGGCCTCCCGCACGATGGAGACCGGCGTTAATACCCCCATTGACGTGCGGGATGACCCGCAGCACCTGAAACAGTTCAGCATGGAAAAGGGCCTGTCCTACCTGGAAAACAAGGTAAAGAAATATGAAGGCGAGTATGTGCTGGTGGTTTTCGCCGGGCATACCATCGGGGAGGTGGCGCCCTGGCAGCACCAGCCGGATATTTCCGTGGAGGACTTCGCCGCGCTGGTGGAGTTCCTGCACCAGGAAGAGGAGGCGGGGAATATCGAGGTCGTCACCCTGAAGGATGGCGTGGAACGTATGCAGCAGGGCGATGTCTCTTATTCCTGGCACCTGCAAATCGATTCCCCCTTTGATACCTGGTACAAGTTCTGGGTCATTCCTATTCCGGAGCGGTATTACATCTACTACCAGGCAGTTATCCAGGACGGCATCGGGCACCGTTTCCCGCAGGTAGTGCGCTGGACGGACCGCTATTAGCGCTGAAAAAAGCGGGCATAAAGATGCCCTAGTTGAAGAAACAAAGAAAAAAAGCTATTATAACCAAATTTTAACTAATATCTGACCATTATCTAATCGGCATTTTTTAAGATGTATCTGAGAAGCTTAAAACGCGTAGAGTTGCAGGAGCATCGCCCGGTCATCATTAAGCAGTCCGGTTCAATAGTTGGGGCTGGTCCGGGACTTCACGGCGATACGCGGTATTTGAAAAAGAAAGGAGTAATATCTATCCTGGTACTCCCGGCCGTACGGCGGGTAGCGGGGTTTCAGGATAGGATATCGGCATAACCGGTGCCCGGCGCCGCGGCCGATATGATTTCTCCAGAATAAACCGGCAAATAGTATTCAGACCGGTATGTAAGTTAAAACGGATGTTATTCTGGCGTTATTGTGATAAAAACGATGGATGCTATAAAAACGGTAAATCTCTACAAAAAGTTTTCCCGGTCGGCGGGTTACCGTGACCTGCTGCCTTTCCAGAAGAAAAAGTGGATTGTAGCCACGAATAACATCAACCTGAATATCAAAGAGGGCGAGTTCTTCGGTCTGCTTGGGCCCAATGGCGCCGGCAAGACCACTCTGGTTAAACTGCTTTGCTGCCTGGTTATTCCCACTTCCGGCACGGCTGAAGTTTTCGGCCACGATATCGTTAAAGATGAAGCGGAAGTAAAGAAACTGGTGGGACTGGTCACCGCTGATGAAAGAAGCTTTTACTGGCGCATGACCGGTCGTGAGAACCTCCAGTTCCATTCCGCGCTTTACCACATGAAAAAAGACCAGGCTAACAAGCGCATTGATGAGCTCCTGGATATGCTGGAAATGACGGACAAGGCCGATATCCGCTTCCAGAACTACTCCACCGGTATGCGCCAGAAGCTGGCTATCGCCCGCGGCCTGCTCAGCGGCCCCCGCATTCTTTTCGTGGACGAGCCTACCCGCAGCCTGGACCCGGTCAGCGCCCGCAATGTCCGCCAGTTCTTTAAAGAAAAAGTATCCGCCATGGGCAGTACTATCATACTGGCTACCCATAACATGGCCGAGGCGGAACAGCTCTGCGACCGACTGGCTATTATCGCCCGCGGGCAGGTAAGAGCTTTAGGTTCCGTGCCGGAGCTGCGCTCGGTCTTCCAGACCAAGGAAAGCTGCGAATTGACAGTGGGGCATTTTTCGGAAAGTATATTGCCGCTGCTTGATAATATTGAAGGTGTAATCAGCTGCCATCTGAAGGACAGGCAAAATGGCACTTCCAACCTCGAACTGAAAATCACCAACCGCGTGGCGGTGCTGCCGCGGGTGCTGCAGACCATGGTTGATAACAACATCGACGTGCTTGATTGCAAGGTTCGGGACCTGCCGCTGGATGAAATCTTTATCAATGCTCTTCACAATACCAAGGAGGTGCCCGAATGAGCGTCGCCACTGCATTTTTCAAGCGGGACCTGTCACTAAATCTCAGTTACCGCACTTTCTTTTTTCTTTCATCGTTCGGTATCCTCTTCAACGTGGCGGTGACCTATTTCATCTCCCGGCTCTTCGGCGACTCTCTGGTATCGCAGTTAAGCGAATACGGCGGCAATTATTTCGCCTTCGCCCTCATCGGCGTGGCTTTTAACGGGTACCTGACCGTGTCCCTGTCCAACTATGCGCAGAGCATCCGTGACGGGCAGGTGATGGGCACGCTGGAAATCATGCTGCTCAGCCCCACCCGCTTAAGCTCGATTTTAATTTCATCCTCGTTATGGTCCTATTTCTTCACCACTTTTAATGTGGCTATCTATTTGCTGGCGGGTACCTTGATATTCGGCTTTGATGTCAGCCAGGCCAACGTGCTTACGGCGCTGCTGGTGTTGATACTCTCCGTGACCAGCTTCAGCGGTATCGGCATACTATCGGCGGCGGCAGTGCTGGTGGTAAAAAAGGGCGACCCCGTGGCCACCATCTACGGCGGCATTTCCAGTCTGCTGGCGGGCGTGTACTATCCTGTTTCCGTGCTGCCCGGGCCGCTGGCGGTAATGGCCAAGTTTTTCCCGCTCACTTACGCGCTGGACGGTATGCGCCTGGCCATGCTCAAAGGTGCCTCTATAATGTCTATCCGCACTGACCTGCTGGTGCTGGTAGGATTCACCCTGCTACTGACGCCGCTTTCTCTGGTCGTGTTCCGCATGGCGCTCAAGCGGGCTAAGAAGGAAGGCAGCCTGGTCCACTATTAGGCCGGGCGCGCCATTCTCCAGGCTTTCATACCGCTGGCGGCGCCGGTTTACAGTATCCTTGAGTTGATGCACACCGGCATGAAACATGCATGGAAATTCTGATTCCACCAGGACTGAAGAAGCTCAGTAGCCTTGTTTCCGCAGTGGTCCATTAGCTTTGGGTAATATGAGTTATTCTTTCTGCCTCCCCCGCCTCCCCTAATATCCCCAACCGGGCATACTGCATCTCTCATAAAATTAGCACATCAGGGAACGGCATGCCCAAAACAATTCAAAGAATGGTATTTAGCTGGGCTTCCGGGCGGGTTACTGAATCAACGACGGGGTATTGATGGACTTGGCGGAACGCAGCCTGGGGACGAGGTATTTTCCCGGGGGTATTGTCTCAGCGCCGGCTGTGCCGGAGGGGAAATATCCTTAAGAGCAGGATTCCGGTAAATGCCGGTCAAGCGTTGACTGTTTACGCGCTGGCGGGTGTTTAAAGAGCAAAGCTCAACTGGTGGTCTCGGCTTGTCTTGTGCGCGTTAAACTCGTCATACCTGACCAGGAAGCGTTCGATGTCTTCCTTGAGGAAGCGGCGGTCGCCCCGGGGAGTGATGCGGTAGGCCTTCAGTATATTACTATCGCTCCAGCGTCTAACCGTGTTGGTGTGGATGTTCAGGTAGTGAGCGACGTCTTTTACCGTTAACGTTGGTTTCATCTCATCATGGAATTCCATTGCTTGCCTCCTCGTAGTCCGGGTTTTCGATGATGGGGTGTGGTGGGGGGATATTCGATTGTGGTTCCCTGGGCTTACCTGTAACTTAACTAATCGCGACTTTTATTGTAAGCACTTCAAGATATGAGTTTTGGTTAGAATTATAGGAAAAACCGTGAGAGTTTTTAACTTTAGGGAAAAGTCGTGGCTTGGCGGCTGTGGTAAATCAACAACAATTCTTCTGGCCGCCTAGCCTGGTTCATGTTCTTTTTGGGCTTTTACCAGGCGCGGTTTATCCGGCGTTGTCTTGCGCTGTAATGATTTCAAGCCGCCCCCGAGCAGCAGGAAGTTGGTTATCCTTGATTTTTGCAGCACCCAGACTAATGCCGCGGAAAGCACCAGGTCGATAAGCGTGGTCAGGAACACCCTGCCCAGCCCGCTCCCGAAGCCTATGGTCCGGAAAAGGCTGTGGGTGCAGAAAACTCCCAGCGATATTGCTCCCAGGTATTGGAATACCCACCGCACCCCCGCCACCCTGGCTATTAAGTCCGACACCGCCAAAGCTGCGCCGATGCCGACCAGCCCCATGCCGAACATGTAAAACCCCGCCCCGATATACCAGCCGGACATGGATACGCTCGCCCAGCTGTGTATCAGTTCGTTATAGTTCAGATTGCCGGCCAGTATAAAAAATACCGGGAATGCCGCCAGGCAGGCCCACTTGATGTAGCGTAAGCGGTACAGTTTTTCCTTGTATTTGGCGATGAAGTACCCTAAAGCGAAGAAGGGCAGGAACCAGGCGAGTGCGGAGAACCAGTGCGTATCCGGAATGTGTATGCCGCCGACCGAGCCGGGCCAGGGGACCTGGCTCAGCCCGTAGAAACCCAATAGCGTTAGCAGTGTTAACCAGAGCTTGCCCCGGGTTAAATATAAAATCACGCAGAGCGCCAGCAGGACGGGGAAGAACCAGAATGAAGAAGGGTTCAGTGTCCAGATATCATATGCCAGGTTTTTAAACAGGTTACTGCGTAAATGGAATAATTGTATAACATAAGAAAACACGAAGTAGTAAATGATGCTCCAGACTAAATATGGCGGTAACAGCTGCCAGGCCCGGCGCTGTATCATTTTCAGGTCGAGTTTGGCATAGGCCAGGTACCCGCTGATAAAAATGAACAAAGGCATAGCGAATTGATGTATGCCTACCCAGTACCAGTTATGGGTAACGGTCGGCCAATCGTAAGTATAGCTTTCAAAAACGTGCAGGAACACCACCAGGGCTATGGCCATCCCTCTGGCCACATCCAGAGACACATCTCTTTTTGGTTTGATACCTTCCATGCAAGGTCCTTTCCTCTTCCGGGAGTAGTTTATGTTTAAACAAGGACTTGGTAAATATCTGTGGTCGATATTAATAATACCCCAGGCCCCGGCTATCATTATGATACAAATTGTCAGTAGTAAAAAATCGGGGGAACTGTAGGAATACGGTAAGAATCCGGCCGCTCACCCGGGTATGATTGCTCCGTTTTTTTGAATACAATGGCCGGTTGCTATATAATGTGCGGCAGTGGCAGAAAAAAAACGTATATTGATAGTTGATGACGAGCCGGGTATCGGGATAGTCCTCCGGGTCGAGTTCAGCATGGCCGGGTATGATGTCATCACCACCACCAGCGGCGCTGAAGCTATCGAGCTGATACGGGCTCAGGCGCCGGACGTCGTGCTGCTGGATGCCTTGATGCCCGGTGTCAGCGGGGCGGATGTGCTCAATAAGGTACGCACCTTCTCCCGGGTGCCGGTAATCGTCTTTACCGGCCATTCTGACCTGGGTAAGTACGCGTTAAAGCTGGGAGCCAACGATTTCATCACCAAACCGTTCGACCATGACTTGCTCCTGGAAAAAGTGGTGTCCGTCTTGGATTCCGGTACGCCTGAGAAGAAAAACACCGGTAAAAAAGAAAAGCCTCACCGTAAATGACGGAGGGGTTATCGGTTTATCTCTGGTGACGTTCCTGCTTTTCCCGGGGGATGGTGAAGAGAAAAGTGGTCCCCGCGCCCGGCGCGGATTCCACCCATATTTTTCCGCCGTGGGCTTCCACCAGGTGTTTGCAGACCAGGAGACCCAGCCCCATGCCGCGCGTGCCGCGGGTAGCGTTGGCCCTCTCGAAAGGCTCGAACAGCTTTTTTATATCCTCCGGGCTCATGCCTTTGCCGCGGTCGCTGACGCTGATTAGCAGGTTGTCCTTTTCCTGCCGGGCGGAGACTTTCACCTCGCTGTCCCTGGGGGAGTATTTAAAGGCATTTTCCACCAGGTTGTAGATAACGCGTTCCAGCCGGGTGGAGTCGATAAGGGCGGGGGGCAGATTATCGGGAATATCCACCGCGGCGTGGCGGGCAGGGTACTGCCGGTGCACTTTAGCCACGGTCTGCCCGATGATTTCCGGCACGTCCGCCAGTTTCTTGTCCAGTGTCAGGCGTTCGGCGCGGTACCTGGCCAGTTCCAGCAGGTTGTCCAGGATACTGCCTAGCGATGCGGCGCTGCTGTCCGCCGCTGCCAGGAGCTGGCGCAGCTCCTGCGGGGAGATACGCTCATCCAGGGCGGTATTGATGGCGCTGGTAACCACCGTCAGGGGCGTGCGCAGCTCGTGGGAGACCATGCCGATGAAGTCGTCCTTGAGCCGCTCCACTTTCTTGCGTTCGGTGATGTCCAGCCCCTGGGCGATGGTGGCTGCCGGGGTCTGGCCGTCGGCGGCGGATATTACGGCGGCGCTCCAGAGAACGGTGCGTACGGAGCCGTCCGCGTGCTGAATCTGGACCTCCTCGCTTTCCCACCCCTGTCCCCTTGACGCCGCGCGGCGGATTTCCCGCAGTGCGCTGTCCCGTTTTTCCGGCGGTATCAGGACATCGATTCGCTTGCCCAGTACATCCGCGGCGTTTTGGCCGGTAAGCCGCTCGAAGGCGTGGTTAAAGCGGGTAATGATAAAATCCGTGTCCCAGACGATAGCCGGCGCGGCGGCATTATCGAGCAGGCTTTCCCAATAGCCTGTCTTCTCATCGCCATGGTCCGGTTGCCGTTGGTTTTCCCCGGGCGTTATATTTGCCATATCTTGCCTCCGTTAACCCGTCGTGCCGGGGAGGTTTGAAAAGAAATCTCAGCTTGTGCCTATTCTAACACAATTTTACATTTGCCTTCTATTTTTTAACGCCGGACTTGAAAACGTCAGGCATGTTGGCGCCGGGTCTGGAAGACGCAAGCTACTCAAACGCTGCCGGTTAGAAAAACGCGCTGGCGCTTACTTAATTGAATTAAGTTGAAATATGGTGCTTGGGGCAGCCGGTTCTTCAGGATTGAATATTATCGCGGCAGCGTCTAAGACAGGTGGTATTCGTACCGCGTATTGCCGTCGAAAACACAGTAAATGTGTTGTTGTCCTTCCGCTTTATGCAGCAGCGGCTTGAGCAGGTTTTCCGCCGTCTTGATGAGGTCGTCCAGAGAATTCAATAGAATCACCGTTTCGCCCGGTTTAACCTCCGGTAGCTCCGTTACCTCGACGATGATACTCTTGTATCTTTGCTGTGCCTGCTGCGCTTTTAGGTCGTTCGCGGTAAGCCTGCCCCGCTGGTACCAGAAATACCAGAACAGGGAAAAGCCCAGCAAAACAAAGAATACGCAGGCGGCTGCCACGTATAGCGTTCTGGCCCTCGGTACGGGCAGTCCCAGGTATTTCCTGGTCTGCGGCGTCACGGTAGTGGTTTTGATAGAACCGGACTGTGACCTGGTCAAATTATCGCTCCAGGTGAGCGTATCTCCCCCCAGGTCCGCGGTGATGCTCTGGGTGAAATCTTCATCTATGTTGCCGTAGTCCGTAATCGCCGAGGCGTGTACCTTCACCCTGATGGTCAGGTTGCGCGCGGAGGCGGATACCCCCGTTTCGCTTTGCGTGCTGTTAAAGAAATCGATGTACTCCTGCAAGTCGAGTGGGAAGGTGGCGGAGAAATTGCCGCTGTTATCGGTCTGTGGTATTAGTTGGATGGTCTTCGACCATTTCCCCGGGTTCTCCAGGATGGCGTTGATTTCCACACTCTCGTGCAGCTGATTGATGGGTTTATTGGCTTCCAGGTGATAGGCGTAGTCCATGCTCATGGTGTCTATCAGCCGGGTGAGGATGATATCGTTCTGGGTCATGCTGACCGGCATGCCGGGTTCCGGCGGCGTCATCGTGGGCGGCGTCAGGATTATCGGCCCGAAGGGAGATGTCGCTTTAAAGTATACCTCGTAGCTGAATTCTCCTTGCTGCTCGTAGCTCAGGGCGCCGGCGTTCCCCGCGATGGTATTGTGCAGCTCCCCGTCCACTTCGAGCAGCGGCCCGTTCGCCCGCAGCGGCAGGCTCTGGGTAAAGCTCTCGAAGACCGGCCCCGCCCCCGTATCGAAGGTGGCGTAAACATAAGCGGTGATGACTATCCTGCTCCCGGAAACGTTGTCGCTCAGCATGATAAGCCCGTCCGTGGCATTATCGCTGAAATCCAGGGGGAACGTCAGGGAGAAATCTCCTGTTTTCCGCGTTTTCGGCACCAGGACTATTTCCGTTCTCTCCCCGGAACCGCTCCCTTCCACGATTGCCCTGATCTCTGCTTCCGCGGATACATTGGCCACCGGCATGTCCGGTATAAAGCGGTAATTGAAGGCTACGTTGATACGGTTGATGTTATCGCTGGGGTATTTCATTACTTCCGGCAGGGGAGGCGTTTCCTGGGGGACTGGCCCGTAAAGATTGGAAGGCTTCAGTGAGACGAGGTAGTCGAATTCACCCTGGTGACGGTAATCGAGCACGCTGACCTCGCCGGTGACGTAGGTCTCCGTCGGCAGGCTGTAGGCCTTGCAGGCTCCGAAGATTGAAGCTATAAGCAATACCAGACTGATAACGGGGAGGGCTATTTTCATCTTTACCGTAACGTTCTCCGGATTTTACCTAATATCATCTCACATTATGTCTGGGAATGGAACAGGTATTCACGGTATTTTTTACCGTTTACCACGATGTGAGGGTATAATACATCGTGAGGTTGAAGATACCGTGCTGGAATTCGTCCCCGGCGGTTTCATGGAAACTCACGCTCATTTCATAGCGGGCTTCATTATTGGCTGACGCTGGGATGTTCTTCAGCGGCCTGGCTTTGAGGTCGTAAAAAGTAATCCTGCCGTCCCGGTCGATGTCCTGGATTTGCCAGTCCTGGTTGGCCGGCCCGATACCGTATCCCGGGCCTGACACCCTCGTGGTCTTGCCCGTTAACAAGTCGATTTGCCGCTGTTCGTTCATGTAACTGTAGATGTAGACGCACCGGGTGATGACCATGTACTTTGCCATCTTGTCCGGCTGCCCCGGCTTCCAGGGGCTGTAGCTGCATGAGATACTCATGGTGCCCGTGTAGGGCATCCTGGCCGACTGCGCTTTCAGGCCGACGAAGCTGCCGGCGAAGGCATATTCGTCCCCCGGGGCCATGTTGCTGGCGGTCCAGGTGGCGAAGACGCCGTCTCTCCAGGACTCGTCCTGGTCCCGTATCTTTAGCTCCGCCTGTCCCCAGGAATATATGCCGTAGAAGGGCAGGTTGAAGCAGGCGTAAGCCGCGCCTATATAGCCGCTGACGAGTATCACCGCCATCGCCGCCAGGAGTATAGCTTTGAGTTTCATGCCTTTCATCATTGGATAGCTACCTGAATACGGTCTTTCTCTTTTTCAGGAACCGTTCCCGGCGCATTTTCAGCGCTTCCTTCCGCCGTTTTTTGCCCGGCCGGACGATTTCCTCTATGGCGTCTTTAAAAGTCAGCCCGATGAAAGCCAGCCCCAGCGGCAGGACCACCAGCACCGCTATCGGCAGACTCCGCCCCAGGATAAATACCCGCTCCCGCCCGATCTGTGAAAGCTTGGCTAATCTGCCGATGTACGGCAGGTAAAAAATCTCTTTGCCGTTGATGGCTGCCGCCGGTACCAGGTCCTGGTCCGCTTCCTCGTTGGCGTCACCCTTGGTTTGGAACATAAGGCCGTCCGCCGTATCCTGGACGGCGATAATCCGGTGGCAGATGGGGGTGTCTATGCCCGGCAGCTTGAAAGAGATAACGTCCCCCACGCTTACCTGCCCCGCGCCTATGGGCTTTATCACCACCAGCCCGCCCACCCCTATATGCGGCTCCATGCTGCCGGAAAGCACGGCATCGAACTCCCAGCCGTACTGCGCCGTTATCATCACGAAGGACACCGACGCTATAATGACAACCAGTATCAGCCAGCCGAGCCAGGTTAAGAGCTTACCTAATATAGCACTCCTTTGCTCCGGTTAGATTAACATAATCATCTGTTTTTATTATCAATATGACGCCCCCTCACTGGGGGCGCCGCTGTTTTAAGGGGACAAAACGCGCGGAAGCAAATTTGTTACTGGCTGTTATCCTGGTTAAGGGTGAAGGAAACGGTGGTTATCAGGATATCGCCTTGGATATCGTTAGTGGCTTCAGTTCTGAAATACAGACTCAAACTGAAGCTCGCTTCCCCGCCGACGCTGTCCGGCGGGACAAGGTCGTCCAGTGGCCCGTGTTCAGCGATGATGATGGGAGAACGGGCTAAGTCATCGAGGTCCAGCCAGCCATTGCCGTTGACATCCCAGCCGGTAGTATGAGTGATTATGTATTTTAAGTCACTGATAGCGTAACTCATCCCTCCGACTTCTATCCATTTTGCCAGATCCTGGGGCAGGGAAGCCGGGTTGCTATCCGTCTCCACCGGATTGGTGGCTTCGTCAATGGCATTGCTGAAACTGATTTCCACATGGTTGCCCGCAATACTGCCGACGTTCCTTAGAAAAACGTGATTGGTCACGCTGCTCCCACCCGGCACCATGTTGTCCATCACCCAGGTCATGTCCACGCCGTTACCCCACGGGTCAGGGTCCCAGGTGCCGTTATCCCTTATTTCCAGGTCCAGCGTTCCCGCCGTGAAGGAATTACCGGAACTGGTTTCGACATCCGTAAAGTAGGCAAATACACCGCCGGTCATACCCAACGCCAGTATCACAGCCAGTGCCAGAATCAAGAACTTCTTCAAATTTTCTGTCCCTCCTTTCAGGGAGGTGGGAGGGGCCGTTAAAAGGCCCCTCCCCTTGTTAGCTGAACTGGTCTAGTTGGAAGTTAGGGTGGCGACGATGCTCATTATCACACCATCACCCTGATATTCATCGCTGGCGTCTGGATTTAAGGTGAATTCGTAAGTCACGGTATCAGTCTCACCAACATTCAGCGTCTCGCTTGGATCTGTGAGAGAACCGGCATTAGCCAATTCGTAAAGGCTTAGCTTGCCATCAGAGCCAGCAATTGTTCCCATATCGGGAAGTATATTATCGCCATTCCATAAAAGTTTGGTGATAAATACCTGGGTAGCGAATGTGGCCGCATCCACATTAGTGCCGGTGTTATCCGGAGCTAGAGTATTAGGCTCGGCGGGTTCCCCGACAATGTTAACAACGTAGGATAATTTCCCGTCAAGACTACCGAAGTTTTTAAAATTGATAACGTAGTCACCATATGAATGACCGGGAGCCATGTTCGTCAGCGTGATGATGCCGGAAGGATTGTTCGCGTCATTGATGCCCAGGTTCATGTATCCGGCGGTGAAGGTGTTGCTGCTGGCCGTTTCGGTGTCCGTGAAGTAGGCAAACGCGCCGCCTATAAGGCCGACGGTCAGCACGCAAGCCATGGCGATGATAAGTATTTTTTTCATCGACTTTTACTCCTTTGTTAGTTTTTTCGGGTGCCTATCTTAGAAGACAGAACACCCCGGATTATTAGTACTCTTGTTTATGGAACGTAAAGATCGCCCACGAGTTCGGTTATTGAATCATCAAGCTCGAGCTCTGTCTGAGTGCCAACAAAGTCAACACGGAAAGTGGCATAGTCACCCTGGTACACATTTGTAGCGCTCTCCAGGAACTTGAATTTGAACTTGATCTGGGCGGTACCGCCAACAGGCAGAGGCGGGACAGTAGGATCATTGCCGCCATCGAAAAACCAAAGACAAGTTTTGGCACTCGTTCCAGCAGGATTTGCGGCTACAAGATCAGCCAGAGTAATATAGCCTACTTCCGGAAAACCCCAGAAGTTCAGATACGCATTTGCATTGGCTTCAGAGAAGAGTTCTTCGGAAAAATCAGCACTGCCTTCAGCTTTTTCAAAGTAAGACACCAAAACAATGTAGTTGGCAATATCGTTGGCTGAACCGGCTCCTTCGGCGTCCGGAGTTGCTCCATCAAACTGGCCCAATTCACAGAACCGGCCGAAGATATAACGGATATCGATGCTGCCTATATTCTTGAAAGTGACCGGATCGGTGACAAATTCATCACCCGGAGCCCAGCCGCCAGGAGTAACGAAGCTGGCACTAACCGGTGTGTCGCGGAAACCCTGATTATTGTCAGAGATTTGCATATTCAGTGTTCCCGCTGACATCTGGTTGCCGGTGCTCGTTTCCACGTCCGTGAAATAGGCGAAGGCCCCGCCAATCAGTCCCAGACAGAGCACGCAGGCTATAGCCGCGAATAGTACTTTTTTCACTTTGTTTTCTCCTTTTTTATTTTTACCGGTCTTTGCCGGCCGTCACCGGGTCTTTTCCCCGGCGCTATTTGCTTCCGCGGGCTTTATCCCCTTGAGCCCGTTTTCCGCTGTTATTTCTGCCGCCTACCACCTCCTTTTATTGTTAGGCAATCAATCGGCTGCCTCACGGCGCCGGCTGGATGCTAAAGCTAATAGCAAATACCACCTTATCGTTGGCATCCGGGATGGTGTATCCGGCGCTCGCGTACCAGTCCAGGATAACCGTCTTGCTTTCACCGGCGGCCAGCGGCAGGTTGCTATCATAAACACCCGCGCTGTTTTTAATGGGGGCATCGCCGTAAATATCGCCGCCGCCGGATACGTAGAGATGCACCATGAGATAGTCGCCCAGGTGCCCGGTGCCGCTTTCCAGGATTCCGATATTCAAGTCCACGTAGGCGGGTACGGTGCCGGTATTGGTTACCGACCAGGTCTCTGTGCCGCTCTGTCCGGCAGTGAGATTCTGGAAGGTACATGAAGCGCTATCGCCGCTGCCGCCGCCCACATCCACCGCCCATGTCCCCACCGTAAAGGTATTGTTGGTGCTGGCTTCGGTATCGTTAAAATAGGAAAAGGCGGTAAACAGCAAGCCCAGGCAGATGGCCGTCGCCATTAAAACAAACAGGAGTTTTTTCGTTATCCTCTCCTCCTCCGGTGGTTCATCGGGCCTGCTGACCGCTTACGGAAAGCCCGTAGCCCACACCCCTCATGCTGAAGATATTGAAATTAGACATCTTGCGGCGCAGCCGCCGGATGTAGAAATGCAGCGTGTCCACACTCACCTTTTTACCTCCCCAGACCTCGGTGATAATTTGCGGGTAGCCGAGCAGCCGGCCTTCATTGGAGAGCAGACAGTTACTGAGGCGGCATTCGGTGGGGCTGAGACCGGGCGGGGTGTCTTCTTCCCCCGGCTGGTAATGTTCCGGTCGGAGACGGGCGCCTCCCGGCGGTTCGTCCTTTTTTTCCCTTCTGAGCAGCGAATGTACCCTGGCGACAACCTCCCGCCCGCTGGCTGGCTTGACGATGTAAGCATCCGCCCCCAGCTCGAGGGTCTTTACCAGTTCTTCCTGGCTGCCCAGGATGACCACCGGCAGGTAGCTCGCCTGGCGGATACGCCGGCAGGCTTCTTCGCCATTGACGGGGGGCAAATCGGTGCTGGCGATGATGATGTCCGGATTCAGCTCGTAAAGCTTTTTCAGGCCGTCGGCGGTGTCCGTCGCCTCCACTACCTCATACCCGGCTTCTTGTAATGCTGCCACCGCTTCCGCCACCAGTGCACTGTCCTTTTCCACCACCAGCACCAGTACTTTTTCCATCGGCCGTCCTGCATCCGGGATATTACGAAAGTACTACCACTGTAGCAAAACAGTATAAAGTTTCAGGTGCCCAAGGTCTCTCTTCCGGTGGAATATGGTGCCGCGCAGGTGGAAATATGGTGCCAAAACAACGAAAAAAGGCAGGCCCGTGCCTGCCATAAAATAGCTGTACATTTAAAAGGATTGAGGGAATCAGCGGAAAGGTTAATTTTGTAGAAAGCGATGTGAGGTAGGGGGTTTTACGGGGTATTGTCCGGAGGCTTGACGAACCGGTAGCCTATGCCCCGTTCGGTCAGGAACATCTTCGGCTTATCGGGGTCCGCTTCGAGCTTGCAGCGGAGGCGGTAGATATATTTCTTGATAAAGGTGTAGTCCGTGGCGTATTCCGCCCCCCACACCTTTTCCAGCAGGACGCGGTGGGACAGCACTTTGCCCTCGTTCCTCATCAGCTCGGCCAGCAGATTGTACTCATGGGGGGTGAGCTTTACCTGCCTGCCGGAAAGTGTCACTTCCCGTGTGCCGAAGTTTATGGTCAGCCATCCGGTATTGAGGGTGTTTTCGCGTTTGAAACCGTCGCTGTGAGTGCGGCGGAGCAGGGCATTCACCCTGGCTACCAGCTCGATGGGACTGAAAGGCTTGGCGACATAATCATCGGCGCCCGCTTCCAAAACCATCGCCCGGTCGACATCGGTCTCCCCCTCGATAAGGATGAGCAGGGGAACATTGGAAAAACGACGGGTTTTATTGATGAAGTCCAGGATATCTATATCCGGTAGAGAGGAGGCCACCATGACCATGTCCGGTACCTCGGTCTCTATCATCTCTATTCCTTCCAGCCCTTTCCCCGTGGAGATGATAGTGTTGTCAGGATACCGCATGGCTAAATAGAAGGCGATATTTTTAATAAGCCTTTTTTCATCCTCGACTACCAGTACCTTCACCGCTGCGCCACACCTTCTTACCTTTATTCTTGAAATAACGCCCCCGGGTTAATGGTAGAAAAGGTACAAAGAGGAAATTCAGGGCGAGTATGTCTCTTACGTCATTACCGTAAGGAAAAACTTTTAAACGGAACGGGCAGCACTATTTTAGTCCCGTTTTCATTGAAAAACAAGCGCCTGACTTGTCTTAAATGTATTAGTACAATATTTATTGTTACCCGTATTATATTATAATAATCACCCCTTTGACCAGTGTCAATGGGGGTAACCTCACTTTTACCCCCAATATTACTCTCAAAATACCGGGAAAACAAGCCCTGTTGGCCGGTGTTTTGCCGCTAAATACTCAGGTGTTCCCGCCGCCGGTTCCGCTGACTTGAATTCTGGAGTGTTTACCGTTACCATGCGTGAACCGCAGCCGGTTAATGAGAAAATGAATCGAACCCTCTGGCGCTGATACTGGAAATATCCATAAATGTAGCTATCATGATGTTGGGGTTTTGCTGTCTGGTTGATAAAATTCAGAAACAGTAAAAATAGAGTAACGTAGACTTAGAATCGTAGGTGGTGAATTTGTTCGCCGGGAGCTACTCCGGCGCTCTCAGAAAGTGAAAGGCTTTAGGGTGTGTTCGGCCCCTTTTCCCCGCCCCGCCGGGCGCTTAGGTTGATAACAGCCGGTTTTTCCCCACCGCTGACAGCATATATCCCCCGGACCAGTTCCTCTTGATTAGCCCGCGCTTGATGTAAGAGTCTATTAGATATCCGATGTATATTCCGGGGATGTCGTAGGCCCCTGCCAACTCGTCAGGCCATTTTCTATCCGTGTTGATTCTCTTTAAAATGTAGGCTTCATTAGGCAGCATGTTATCTTTTCCCCGTGTTCTTCATACTTTCTACTTGAAATTTAACATGCCAGAATTAAGGTTATGTTTGTGAAGGGTTAAGCGCAGGCTAAAGTTGTGTAAATTTTTTATTAAGAAGAAAGAAGACAATCAGGTGGATTCATCACCGGCCGGGGACAGTAATAGAGGTGTGTTGGGTAAAAGTAAATGCCGCACATGGATTCGCCGGGCGCTTTGGTGTGTAAGGCCTTGACAACCGGGCTGAAACGGTCTAGATTTCCTAATGCCCGGATTGCATATGCCGGGCGGCGGAATCTTGAGGGAAATTGAGTCGCCTAAACACGCGGGGGAGTTATATGCTCTTCTTGGATCTGGACCTGGATTTCTTTTTGAACGATAACGCCTATGGCGGCGAGAACGCCAGGTTGGGCCCGGAGTACCGGCCGTGGCCTGTTTCCCGGGTGCGGCATTTTCTCGGGGATAGGTGCGGCCTTTCACCCGAGTCCCCCGTAGCGGGACGGACGGTGACCAGCCACGATGAGATAATTGATTTCTGGCGTACGCTTATTGAGTCCGGCCGGCTCAAGGTGCCGTTTGAGGTGATTCACGTGGATGCCCACCCTGACCTGTGGGCGGGTGGCGGGCTTTACCGGACATCCTCATATCTCTATCTGGAGCCGGGAAAGAGGCTGGCGATGCTTCAAACGCAGGAAGTTAATCCGGGCAATTATTTAACTTTCGCTATTGCCTACGGCTGGATAAAATCGCTGATATGGGTCTCGCTGCTCCGGTCATCCCCCCGCCGCCCCACCTGGGATGCTGACGCCAGGTCGCTTTCAGCACGGCTGGAGGAAGAAAACGCCGGTTCCGCGGCTAACAAGGACAACGGAGTTTTCTACCGGGTATTGCCGTGGCATGAATTCAGGGCGGGTGCGGCCTTTGACTACATGGCGTTAAGCAAGTCCCCGGGTTTTACGCCGCCGGCCAGCGATGCCCTGGTACCGGTCATTGAGGGATACATGAGGCAGATATGACTCTGGCGGGTATCCCCGGGGATCCCATAGTTAAAAGGATGACTTCAATGCGGGAGGCTTCTTATCGCGTCTTGAGCATTTCCTGCCTTGGTGAAAATCTGCTCTTATTGCTCCCGGTCCGTTGGCCGGTTGCCTGTCTCCTTGAGGTACCACCCCGGCGCGGTTGCTGCCCGAAACGCTGTTGTTTTTCCGGCGCCGGCTTGGTGTAATCGAAGCCTTCGAGCGTCAAACGCTCCAGCGGCGCGTCGAGGAGTTTTTCAAGGGCGCGTACCTTGTCGGCATCGGCGCTGGTCACAAAGGTCAGCGCGTCCCCGCTTTTGTTCACTCTGCCGGTGCGCCCGATGCGGTGGATATAATTATCCGTGCTTTCGGGCATATCGTAGTTGATAACATGGGAAATGCTTAAAACATCGATGCCCCGGGAGGCAATATCGGTAGCTACCAGGATTTTAATCGAACCGTCGCGGAAGCCGTCCAGCGCGGCCTGACGCTGGTGTTGCGGGAGGTCGCCCTGCAGGGAAGTCACCGGGAAGCCCTCCTTAACCAGTTGTTGCGCCACGCGTTCGGCGCCATGCTTGGTGCGGGTGAAGACCAGTACCGAATCGGTCTTTATCTGCTTCAGGATTTCCTTCAATAGGGCCGTCTTCAGGTGCTGTTGTACCGGATACAGGATGTGTGATACCGTTTTGGCCGGCATCTGCAGGTCTATTTGCACGGTAACCGGGTTTTGCAGGAACTCGCGTGCCAGGCGCTTTATATTGTCCGGCATCGTGGCGGAGAAAAGTAGTGTCTGCCGCTTGTTCATGATGCAAGACAGGATATTGCGGATATCGGGTAAAAACCCCATATCGAACATGCGGTCGGCTTCATCGATAACGAGGATTTCCAGGTCTGATAAGCTGACGGTCCCTTTCCAGAGATAATCGAGCAGTCTGCCCGGGCAGGCGACGATGATTTCGGCGCCGCGGCGCAGGTCGTTGGCCTGCAGCGCCATGCCCAGTCCGCCGTAAATGGCTACGCTGTGCAGGCCGGTATTGCTCTCCAGGCTATTGATGAACTCGGAGGTCTGCTCGGCCAGCTCGCGCGTTGGCGATATTATCAGCGCCCGGATGCGTCCCCGCGGGCCTGATTGCAGCAGGTGCAAAATGGGCAGCACGAAAGCCGCCGTCTTGCCTGTTCCGGTCTGCGCCAAGCCGATGACATCTCGCCCCTGCATAATCGGCGGGATGGCTTGTATTTGTATTGGTGTAGGTATGGAATATCCGAGCGAGCGTACACCGTTCATGACGCTCGGATGAAAATTAAAGGTCTCGAAATTCATTAAACTCCTTGGTTACTTACGAGTCGAAAGCCCGGACTCTGCGCCGGGCGTCTCAAATCATTTGGTATTTTCTTTGTCTTCTTCTATTCAATCTGTTTTTATTGATTTCGGGGACTGCCATCTCGTTCTTGTTCGAGAGCGGCAGGGCCTCGACTATTTCAACCACGCGGTCCCGTAATTTTTTACCTTTGAGGCTGGCAATGGCGATGGTGCCCTCGGTTTTGGAAGCCATTTGTACGTAACCGTAGCCCCTCGGCTGACCGCTGCCGATATACCGGTCATTCATGATGGTGACGGATGTCACCTTCCCGAACCCGGTGAACTGTTGGCGCAGTTCGTCTTCAGTCGTTTCCAGTGATAGGTTACCTATATAGATATTCATGGAGCCCCCTTTTACCCTACCGGTTGTGCCGCCCCCGTATTTGGGAGGCGAGTCAGCCGGGGCGTAATCGGTGTATTCAGCGTTACACCGGCACTCCGGTGTAGAAGACCCTCCGCCTTTTGGGGAGAGTTTTTTTCTCGAGGCGTTCTCCGATGGAAGCTGATATCTTATATTCTGACAGCAGCGTCTTAATCAGTTCCTTGACCGATGTTATCGCGTTAACCCGGTAAGCGTTGGCCCCGGCAAAAGCGAATCCTTTTTCCAGTATCCCCTTTTTGGCATTGGTCAAAGCCGCGCCGATGCAGTAGGGCGATTTGGTAAAGTCACAGGTCTTCAAACACTTCCAAGGGCATTTTACCGGTTTTTTAATGCCCTTTGCCACCATTTCAAGAAATTTGTTCTTTATGGCCCTTCCCGGCAAGCCAACCGGGCTCTCGATAATGGTAAGGTCCTCTTTATTACAGTTTACGTAGGCCTCTTTAAATGCCGGCGAAGCATCGCATTCGTTAGTTGCCACGAACCGGGTGGCCATCTGTACTCCCTGGGCGCCGGACTTGAGGTAGCGGTAAATATCCCCGCCCGTATATATACCCCCGGCGGCGATAACCGGAATACTTCTGTTAAAACTCTCTTCAAAGGGGCGCAACGTGGCAATCACTTCCGGCAGTATCTTCTCCAGCGCGTACTCCGGGTCGTCGATTTGCGCCTTGCTGAACCCGAGGTGTCCCCCGGCTAACGGCCCTTCGACGACTACGCCGTCCGGTATGCGCTGGTAGTTCCTCTCCCAGTAGTGGAATATCAATTTGGCCGCCCGGGCGGAAGATACGATGGGCACCACTTTCATGACGTGTTTGCCTGGTTTGTCCGCCAGCAGGTTTTCCGGAATCTTCAGCGGCAGACCGGCCCCCAGGAAAACCACGTCCGCGCCTTCATCTAAAGCAGCCTGGAGGAGGTCGGAATAGTCGGTCAGGGCCACCATTATGTTGATGCCGATAACCCCCGCCGTCATTCCCCTGGCTTTTTTTATTTCTCGACGCAGGGCCCGGTTATTGGCCTCTTTGAAGCTCCGGTTGAAATCAGGTTCGAGCATGCCGATGCCGGCTGTGGAAATAACCCCGATGCCGCCTTCGTTGGCCACCGCCGAGGCGAGGCCCGATAACGAAATCCCCACCCCCATTCCGCCCTGGATGAGCGGAATATTTACCTCCAGGTCACCTATGCGCAATTTCGGTATTTGCCTGAGGCTCATATTGCGTTCCTTCAATCAGGAGAGTGATTATATCCGCGCACCGCTGCCTGATTTTATTTTCTGTTGTCCCATCGGCTGAGTGTCTTACAGGAATCAGTGAATTTTCCATCCTGTTTCCTGCCGATTGGGTGGATGGCCTAAAATCTTCGCCGTCCGCCTCCTGAAAAACCGCCTCTGCCGCCGCCGAAACTGCCGCCGCCGCCGCCGGAACTGCCGCCTCTCCGGTTACCGAAAGAACCGCCGCCCCGGTTATCGGGACGGGGGCGGGACTCGTTAACCACGATAGTCCGGTCTTTGAACGTTTTACCGTTAAGCCCGGCTATCGCGGCTTCAGCCTCGGATTTTGATGCCATTTCCACAAAGGCGAACCCCCTGGGCCGCCCGCTGATTTTATCGGAAGGGACCGCGACCGATTCCACTTTGCCAAAAGTGCCGAATTCCGCCGCCAGTTCATCCTCGGTAACATCAAAGGCCAGATTGCCTACATAAATTTTCATAGTTTCTCCTTCTTATCATGGGTTGGGACTGGTTGGTTGATCATTATTCCCGCCGCCGTTTTCTTTTGGCGTTGTTCTTGGCCTTGATGATAGCCGCGGCCCGCTTGGAGATGAACCTGCGGTTAGCCTTGGCTTCCCGCAGGACGCCGCTCATCTGTACCATGCGCTGAAAGCGGTGCAATAATGCTTCCTGTGATTCACCTTCACGTATCGTTACTTCTAAAGACAAAACTTTAATATACCAGGGGCATACCCAGGCCAGTTACCTGACCCGGATATGCCTCATGGCTTAACCTCACTTATCTGCTGGGTCTGACTTTACGGTAGCAATCGCTGCAATAAACGGGCTTGTCACCGCGGGGTTGAAACGGGACCTCGGTGCTTTTGCCGCATTCAGAGCAGGTAGTCGGGAACATCTGCCGTGGGGCTCCGAAACTGCTGGTGCTGTTGCGTTCTGATTTACGTGCCTGACGGCATTCGGGACAGCGCTTGGGCTCGTTGGTATAGCCCTTGGTCCGGAAAAATTCCTGGTCCTCGGCGCTAAAGGTGAACGTGGTACCGCAATCGGAGCATTGGATAGACTTATCCTGAAAACTCATAGGATGCCCTCCTCTCTTAACAATTAGTTAGAGTTCGGGTCATCCAATACTTTAGAAAACTCTGTTTGTACAGCTTCCGAGAAGCTTGTTACAACCTAAACTGGAACTTACTTTAAGTGTACCACAATAAATACATTCCCGCAATCGGTCTGCTGTTACCCTCGAGTTCTTGACAAGGTGTGGGATTAGGACTATGCTCCAAATAGAGGGCATGAACGGCCGTTGAATGTCGGGGAATCGGGAGGCACAGATGGTCAATCAGGATGCGGACCGGAAATTTGTTAGAGATAGCACATCTCCGGTAGCCAAGCCGGAAAAGTGCCCCAAGTGTGGCAGCCAGAAAATCACCTCCTGTCCCGGCGGTTCCAGCCTTAAGGCGGTACCCGGCATCTGGTGGATTTGCGACGACTGCAAACATCAGTGGTAAGGTTGCTCTCATTGCGCCCGGCCTATTACCGGTGTATAATTGAAACATAGTTCCAGTTTAGGTTAATACAGGCTTCTTGAAATCCTCGTAGATTTATCTCAAGTATTGGATGACCCGAGCTCTAACTAAGGTTCAAAGCAGAGGAGGCCATCCATGATTTTTCAGGACAACATCCTCACCCGTTTCCATCGTGATAATCCTTTAACTTTTAACCTCCGGGAACAGGTAATTTCTCACTCTAAAGGCCGCACCCGGGAGCCTTGGCGCATAAATCCCCACCCCGCCGGGGCAGCCCGGTCTTATTACAGCGATTCTTTCCATAATATTGAGGCAGGCGGATAACTCGACCCGTGCGGTGCCGGTGTACATGGGCCGGCAATGCCTGGCCGATGTATCTCTGGGTCACCTAAATTGACCGGAAAGGGGCTATCGATGATCGATAAGAAACCAAGGAAAACAATGGAGTTCGGTGACCAGGACGAGGACTTTATCAAACAGCTTGCCAGGGACATCGGCTGCCATTATTCCAAGGCGAATGAACGTACTTATAACCTGAATAAACACGGTTCTGATATCCGCGGCGAAACGGGTGTTTTCGCCTGGGTTCATAAAGAAGAAAATGACTATTTCTGGGTAGCCACGCGGAAAATCTGGGTGGAAGAAGCTAAAGCTAAAGTGTTAGCCAGCCGGAACCAGTCCGGCATGAGCTGTTTCCCCAGGGATACCCAGCACGCGGAAGACAGCGTCTGTTTCAATGCTAGAGACAACTATCAATCGACTATTACTATATTAGGCCTGATTAACGGGACGCGTTAGCCCGGATACACCGCCATGACGCAATTTTCCCGGGCGGATGATAAAATATAAGTAGTAAATAAACCAGCGGAGACATAACATGAAAATACTTCTGGTATATCCACGGTATCCTGACACTTTCTGGAGTTTCAGACACGCGTTGAAGTTCCTGTCCAAGAAAGCCTCTTTCCCGCCTCTGGGACTGCTTACGGTTGCCGCCATGCTTCCCGCCGCCTGGGATAAAAAAGTGGTGGACTTGAATGTAAACGCCTTGGATGATGAAGATATCAAATGGGCTGATTATGTCTTTATCAGTTCCATGGTGGTACAGAAGGACTCAGCCCGGGAAGTAATCAGCCGGTGCAATAGCTTGCATACCAGGATAGTGGCCGGAGGCCCCCTTTTCACTACCGGGTATGAGGAGTTCGATGGCATCGACCACTTTGTGCTGGGTGAAGCGGAAGTCACACTCCCCCGGTTTTTAGCCGACCTCGAAAACGGCTGCCCGCAGCATCTCTACACGACCGATGAGCGCCCGGACATTAGTAAGACTCCTCTCCCGTTATGGTCGCTTATCAATATGAATAATTACTCCGCCATGAGCCTGCAATACTCCAGAGGTTGCCCCTTCGATTGTGATTTTTGCGATATAATCGTGCTTAACGGTCATAGACCCAGGACCAAGGACAGTCAGCAGATGGTGGATGAGCTGGAAGAGCTATACCGCCGCGGCTGGCGGGGCAGTCTGTTCATCGTCGATGATAATTTCATCGGCAATAAACAAAAATTAAAGGAAGAGACGCTGCCGGCCATGATCCGGTGGTCGAAGGCCAGGAAATACCCCTTTACCTTCTTCACTGAAGCGTCTATTAATCTCGCCGATGACGAGGACTTGATGGACATGATGGCCGAGGCCGGATTTAACCGTGTCTTTATCGGCATTGAAACTCCGGATGAGGATAGCCTGCTGGAATGTAACAAGCTGCAAAATAGGAACCGGGACCTGGCGGCGGCCGTGAAGAGTATTCAGAACCACGGCTTTGAGGTGCAGGGAGGTTTTATTCTCGGCTTTGACAGCGACCCGCTTTCCATCTTCAAAAAACAGATTAACTTCATTCAAAAGACCGGCATCGTCACCGCCATGGTCGGCCTGCTCAACGCCCCCAAAGGCACCAAGCTCTACCAGCGCCTCAAGAAGGAAAACCGCCTGCTTAAGGATTTCACCGGGGACAATACGGATTTTTCTGTTAACTTCGTTCCCAAGATGAAATATGAAACGCTCATGTCCGGCTATAAACAGGTGGTGAACACCATCTACTCGCCGCGGCAATATTATGAGCGTGTCGTTGCCTTCCTCAAGGAATATAAACCCCGTAAGACGGCCGGGATATCCAAGTTGCGTTTTTCTCATGTCACCGGTTTTTTTAAGACCCTCTGGTACCTGGGTATCACGGATAAGGGCAGAAGGTATTTCTGGCGGCTTATGATTTCTACTCTTCTGAGGCGGCCCCGCCATTTCGCCATATCGATAGGCTTGTCCGTTTCAGGATTCCACTTCCGTAAGGTGGCGGAGAGTTACAACCGGGCCGTTCTGGTACCGCGGCAATAATATAGCTGAAACATAGAGCCGTGTCATGCCGGTATCAAGCCAGCATTACCGGATATCCGTTAACTAAAATAGAAAAAGCCCCTGAGTTGTTTATCTCTCAAGGGCTTTTTTAGCTTTAAAATTTGGTGGAGCCGGGGTGTCAATAGGGAGAACTATAAATGATTTTAAAATTATCCTTAGCCTTAATATTTAGCTGTAAATCCCAATATGGGTTCCATAAAGTAAGCGCTACCTTACAATAGTTGGATAATCAAACTGCATTAGCTCGACTGGAGCTCCATTATCCTCAATAAATGCTACCTGAACACCATCGGATGGCTTATTAGGATGAATGATTATTCTCTTACCTCGTATAGCTTCGGATAAATTATCTACTTCAAATGCAACATGAGGAATGTTCTTTACTATATCAGGTAGCGAACAATCAGGTTCGAATCGCATCCATTCTATTTTATAAGCACTGTCTTCATATCCGCTGACATACATTTTAAATTGAGGTAAATACTTTTCACCAGACATTTTTGTTTTGGTAGGAATACCGAGATGGTTGTATTGAAACATAATGATATTATACTATGGAGTTCTTAAAATGAAAATGGAGCCGGGGGGATTCGAACCCCCTACCTTTTGACTGCCAGTCAAACGTTCTCCCAAGTGAACTACGGCCCCGTGGATTCATAAATAATGTAGCACAATTTCTGTATAGCTGGCAAGTTAATCTCGCTCCATTTGAAGTATATAACTTGTTTACGCCTTCAGCCTTTTTGTTTATGCCCTGTTTACACGGCGGGTGCTATTCTATCCATGTAACTTAGTTATTCAAGTTGTTCCCCAGCTTGATAACAGCCCAACGGATAAAGGGGCCTGGCTAGTCCTTAAGTAAGCAGCGGCGCTTGAGGATTCGCCCGGCCCCTTCCGTTTTTTCAGCCTTTGCTTCAGTCGCGTAAATACGCTAAAATTCAATGGTACCTGTGATATTTCAGGAGGAGGGGCGCATGAAAGCCAAGATATGGCGCTGGCTGCTCACTGTATTTATCTTAAGCGCGGGACTCTTAACGGGTTCCTGCGGGGATAATGCCAAGATAATAACGCTGACTACAGGAGATGGCACGATGATTGATTTCAAAGATAACGGCACCAAGCCGCCGCTGCTGGCGGATACCACAAAAAAATACACCGCCATTATAGAAACGGACAAAGGTAACCTCGTTTGCGATCTTTTCGCCAGGGATGTGCCCAGGACGGTAAGTAACTTTGTTTACCTGGCGACGCAGGGATTTTACGATGGCACCACCTTCCATCGCGTGATAGCCGACTTCATGGCGCAGGGCGGCGACCCCACCGGGACGGGCACGGGCGGTCCCGGTTATAAGTTCGCGGATGAGTTCACCGCGCACAAGCACATGGCAGGCTCGCTTTCGATGGCGAACTCCGGCGCCAATACCAACGGCTCCCAGTTCTTTATTACCTACGTCGCCACTTCTTGGCTTGACGGCAAACATACTGTCTTCGGACAGCTGGTAGAAGGTATGGATGTTCTTAAAAGCCTGGCTGTGCGCGACCCGTCAACCAGTATTCCGGCGAGCAAGATAATCAAGATAACGATTAAGGTGGAGTAGCCTTACAACTCGATGCCGAAAATGTGGAAAACGCCTTTGAGCCCGAAGTAGCCGGCATAGACCACCGTCATGCACTTGATTAGCTTGCCGATGATGACCACCGGCACGAATTTCTTTAGCCCCATGCGCAGCGCCCCGGAGGCGAACGCGGCGGGGTAGAAAAACGGGTTAACGATAAAGGTCACCAGGAATAGGGCCAGCGCTCCCCGGCGCTGGATGAAGCTTAACATGCGCGCGTAGGCTTTCTGCATGCCGCTGTTCTTGTTGGCGCTAAGGGCCGGCCCGGCGCTCTGGCCGGTCGTGTAAATCGTTAGCCCCCCTATAACCTCCCCGGCCGCCGCCGCTAGCCCCAGGAGAAAGACCTGCCACGGATTGCTCATGGTGCCGCCCAGCGCGAAGACCACCGGCAACATGGGCACCGGCACGATAACCGTCGCCCCGCCCAGGATGCTGATGACGAAAGCCCCGATGTACCCCCACTCCTGCATTTCCCGCAGCTTGTCGTTGTAGAAGATGATGGCCGCTATCATCAGCAAAGTGATGACGACACCCAGCAAGCCCAGGAAAAACGACCGGTTGAAGGTCTTTTTCCCCGCCGGCTCCGCCGCTGCCATTGGCTCGGCTTCCAGGACTGGTTTTTCTTCCGGTATTTGCGCTGTCATCTTTCGCCTGTATCCACTATTATAGCAGGTGGGGCAAGAACGGTGCGGCTATTTCGGCAACTCGAATCAAACAATCCCGGCGGCGTCTTCCGTATAATCATTGAAGAAGGGTGGTGAGACATTGTTTGAGTGGAACCGGAGCATCCAGAAAATGCTGGACGTCGTGGAGGAAAACCTGACCGGCCCGCTGACGCTGGAGATGCTGGCCGGGAAGCTGGGCTATTCCCCGTACTACTGCACCCGCCAGTTTCACCGTTACGCAGGGATATCACTGCGTGACTATATCCGGCTGCGCAAGGTCAGCTCCGCGGTCATTGATTTGCGGGATACCGGCGACCGCATTATCGATATCGCGGTGAAGTACGGCTTTTCCTCCCAGGAGGCATTCACGCGCTCGTTCAAGAGGGCCTGCGGGATGACCCCCAACGAGTACCGCCGTTTACCCCGGCCGCTGCCGCTGCTGGTCAAACGTAATGTCTTCAACCCTTACTTATTAGGATTGATGGAGACGAAAGTGAAAGAAAATGCCACCAACAATATCACAGTAAGCGTCCAGGTAATCCCCGCGCACAAGTTCATCGGTATCCGCCATTTAGATGTTCCAGGCTACTGGGAGTTCTGGCAGAAAGAGGAGGAGATACACGGCAAAGACCGCTGTGATGAAGTGGACGGCGTCCTGTCCAGCATCAAGAGCTTTAACGGCTGCGTGGGAGGGCGTTTCTACCAGGAAGGCAAACCGGGCTACATGTACGGCATAGAGGTGCCGGCCAAATACGCCGGAGAAATCCCAGAGGGGATGGAATGCCTCTGTTACGCGGAGGGGCCTTACGCCGTATTCCACCACCCGCCCTATGATTACACCGCCATGGAGCGTTCCGTGGACGAAGCGATGGAAAAGTTTATTGGTAGCTGGGACCCCGGCGCGCACGGCTACGCGTGGGACCGGACCAGGCCCACCTATTACCGGCACAATCCGGCGGGTTATGGCCAGGCTGCCGTCATTCCTTTAAAAAAGACTAAATAGGAGAGTATGGAAGATGGCCGGGAACCGGCATATAGAATACCACACCGACGAAAGCCGGTGTCCAGGTAGTCGGAGTTAGTGCCGGCTGCGGCAGGTTCACTGATGCGGCATCACCGGATTCCGGTATTCATCAGAATGGTTAATATTTAAGAATATGTGGAAACAGCATAAATCATCGGCACTCTCCCTGCCGGCGGGGAGTGGGATCAAAGGAACAGGGGTCGGTTTTTTCTGCCCCCTTTGAAAAAGTCCCGATTCACCCTGTTCATCCGGGATTCCGTATGAGGGACGAATCGGAAGGGGATAAGAGAGGGATTTTGATTTACGCACAAACCATGAGCCCCGACTATGAAGTCGGGGCTCAACGATTTGCCCTTAAGGCGCATCAGGATTTCAGGCTGCCTCAGCCTCCGCCGCCACTTTAGCCCTGGCCGACGCCTTGTTCTTGAAGGTCAGTTTCCCTTCTTTGTCCACGTTCACCTTGACCGTGTCGCCCTCGTTCAGCTCGGCGCGGAGTATCTTGCCGGAAAGCGGGTTCTCCACTTCCCTCTCGATTACCCTGCGCAGCGGGCGCGCGCCGTAAACCGGGTCATAGCCTTCTTTGGACAGCCAGGCCTTGGCCTTGTCCGTCAGCTCCAGCCCTATCTGGCGCTCCGCCAGACGGCTTTCCAGGTCTTTAATCATCAGGTCGACGATGCTCCTGAGCTGTTCCTCGCTGAGTTCGTGGAAGACGATGATGTCGTCCAGCCGGTTGAGGAACTCGGGGCGGAAGGCTTTCTGTATTTCCGCGGTGACCTTTTTCTTCATGTCCTCGTAGCCCTGCTTTTGCGCCGTCGCCTTGTCACGGCTGGTGGCAAAGCCGAGCTGGCTCTCCCGTTTGATGATATCCACGCCGGCGTTAGAGGTCATGATGACCACCGTGTTTTTGAAGTTCACCGTGCGCCCGTGCCCGTCCGTCAAACGCCCGTCGTCCATTATCTGGAGCAGGGTGTTGAATACTTTAGGGTGCGCCTTTTCTATTTCATCCAGCAGTATCACGCTGTAAGGCCGTCTCCTCACTGCCTCGGTCAGTTGGCCGCCCTCGTCGTAGCCCACGTAGCCGGGCGGCGCCCCGATGAGCCGGGAAACGGTATGCTCTTCCTGGTATTCGGACATGTCCATCCGCACCATGGCCGTCTCATCCCCGAAGAGGAACCACGCCAGTGTGCGTACCATCTCCGTTTTGCCCACGCCCGTCGGCCCCAGGAACATAAAGCTGCCGATTGGCCGCTTGGGGTCGGTCAGACCGGCCCGACTCCTCCTTATTGCCTCGGAGATGGCCGTGACCGCTTCTTCCTGGTTGACGAACCGCTCGTGGATGCGTTCTTCCATGTGGATGAATTTGCCCGTCTCCCCCTCCACCATCTGGGATATCGGGATGCCGGTCCACTTGGACACCAGCTCGGCGATGTTTTCGTCGCTGACCTCCTGGCTGATTTTCTCTTTTTGCAGCCAGTCCGTTTTTTCCTTCTCGTACTCGGACTCTAGCTTCAGCCGGTCCGCCTTGACCCTGGCGACGTTTTCATAGTCCTGCCGCTGTGAGGCGGCTTCTTCCTCGTCGGTCAGCTGCTTGAGCTTTGCTTCCTTGGACTTGAGTTCCGGCGGCAGGCTCTCGCTTTCGATGCGCAGCTTGCTGGCGGCCTCGTCTATCAGGTCGATGGCCTTATCCGGCAGCTGCCGGTCGGAGATATAGCGCTGGGAGAGCTTGGCGGCTGCTTCCAGGGCCTTGTCCGTTATTTTTATCTTGTGGTGCGCCTCGTAGCGCGGGCGCAGCCCCTTGAGAATCTCGATGGTGTCCGCCACGTTGGGCTCGTCCACGAAGATGGGCTGGAAGCGTCTTTCCAGCGCCTTGTCCTTCTCGATGTGCTTGCGGTACTCGTCCAGGGTGGTGGCGCCCACGCATTGCAGCTCGCCGTGCGCCAGCGCTGGTTTGAGCATGTTGCTGGCGTCGATAGCGCCTTCGGCGGCCCCGGCCCCCACCACCGTATGTATTTCGTCGATAAACAGTATCACTTCGCCCTTGGCTTCCTTGACCTCGTCCATCACGGCTTTTAGCCGCTCTTCGAACTCGCCGCGGAACTTGCTGCCGGCTACCAGCGCGCCCATGTCCAGGGCGATTACTTTCCGACCCTTTAGCGAGGTGGGGACATCGTCCGAGGCTATTTTTTGCGCCAGCCCTTCCGCGATGGCCGTTTTGCCGACGCCTGCCTCTCCCACGATGACTGGGTTGTTCTTGGTGCGGCGCGTCAGTATCTGCATGACGCGCTTAATTTCTTCTTCCCGCCCTATCACCGGGTCGAGTTTGCCCTGTCGCGCCAGCTCGGTAAGGTCACGCCCGTACTTTTGCAGGGAGCGGTACTTGCTCTCGGCGCGGGCATCATCCACCCGCCGGCTCCCCCTTAGCTTCTGCAAGGCGGAGTAAACGTTTTCCTGGGTAATGCCGGCGGCGTGCAGTACCTTGGCGGCGTCCCCTTTGTCATCGCTGACTATGGCGATAAGCAGGTGCTCGGTGCTGATAAATTCGTCCTTGAGCCTGGCTGCTTCCGCCTCCGCTTTTTGCATCAGCATGGCTATGCGCGGCGTGGCGTAAATCTGCCCCGTCTGGTAGGTGACCTGCGGCGTTTTGGTCAGTATTTCTTCCACCTTGTTGCGGGTGGTATCTATATCTACTTTAAGTTCCTTGAGGATTTCCCCCACCAGCCCCTGCCGCTGTATCAGCAGGGATAAAAGTATATGTTCCACGTCCCACTGGCTGTGCTTGTGCTGCACGGCTATCTGCTGGGACGCCTGTAATGCTTCCTGTGCCTGTTCTGTGAATTTTTCCTGTCTCATAGCTCTTTACCCTCTCTAAGCTTTTCTATTTCATCGTGCGCCTGTTCCAGGGCGCTCTGGAGTTCTTCCATCTGCTGTATCATGCGCAGGATAACCTCCACCCCCGGCAAATTGATGCCCATGTCTTCCACCAGGGTCTTGACCCTTTTTATCATGGCGATGTCCTGGTCGGAATAGAGGCGTATGTTGCCCTGGGAGCGCCGCGGCTCGATGATGCCCACCCGTTCGTAGTAGCGCAGGGTATAGGTATGCATTTCCAGCATCCTGGCCGCCACGCTGATGACGTAGCGTGGTTCTTCACCGTATCTTTCTCTTTCCATAGTCACCTCGTTTCGCTATCAGGCGGCGTGTGATTGCCCTAGTTGCCTGAACAGTTCCTTTTCTTTTTCCGTCAGACCTGTCGGCAGCACCACGTTCACCTTGGCCAGCAGGTCGCCCCGGTGGGCTTTACCCAGGTGGGGCATGCCCTGGCCGGTCAGGCGGAAGACGCGCCCGTTCTGGGTTTCCGGCGGGATTTTCAGCGCCAGCCTGCCCTTGAGCGTGGGCACCTGCACCTCTCCGCCCAGCACCGCCACGGTCAGCGGTACCGGCACGGTGGTGTTGAGGTCGTCCCCCTGGCGTTCGAAAGTTGCGTGGGGGCTGACGGTAATATTCAAATAAAGGTCGCCGCTGCTGCCGCTGTTAGAGCCCGGCTGTCCCTTGCCGGAGATACGCACCCTGGAGCCGGTGGTTACCCCCGCCGGAATCTTTACTTCCAGCCGGTTCATACTGGCCGCGACGCCGCTGCCGCGGCAGGCGGCGCAGGGCAGGTTCTGTATCTGCCCGGTCCCCCCGCAGGCTTTGCACGGCTCTTCTCCCTGTAGGTTTATCATGCGGCTGGTGCCGTTATAGGCTTCTTCCAGCGTTACCTCGACCTGCGACTCCAGGTCCTGGCCGCGCCTGGACTGGGTGCGGCGGGAACCCCCCCGACCCCTCCCTCTGCCGAAAAGCTCCTCGAAGATGTTGTCCATCCCGCCGGTGTCCCCCCCGAAGTTAAAGCCGGAGCTGTCCCCGGGGGCGTACTGGCGGTACTGCGGCGGCTGCTGTTGCTGTTGCGCCTGCTCGAACTGGTCGGCGTACTGCCACTTATCGCCGTACTTATCGTACTTTTTCCTTTTTGTCGCGTCGGAAAGCACTTCATAGGCGGCGTTGATTTCCTTGAACGTAGCCTCGGCGGACTTGTTGCCGGGGTTAACGTCCGGGTGGTACTTGCGCGCCAGCCGGCGGTAAGCCTGCTTTATTTCCTTATCGGTGGCTTCTTTTTTCAGGCCGAGTACATCGTATAAATTCTTGCCAGCCATATCTTTTCTCCGTCAAAGCTATACTACTATTATAAAGTGTATTGAAATATCATGTCAATAGATAAATAGGAAAGTTAACAACAGAATGTTAAGATATGGTTAAGACGACTTATCGGCTTAGGTGGAGCGGTATTCAGTCCTTTCGCACCGCCGGGATAGGGTGGGAAAATGGTGTTTTAAACCGCTCCTTCTGTTTACACTGAGTTACCACGAAGTGAGCCCGTTGAAGGGTGGGATAAGTCCGTTGCTTCGGTTCCCGGGCTCACCCGGCATAACCTTAAATGATGTCTTTTCCACCAGTTGACAAGCTAACTTATCACGTGTAATCTATGGGTGAGGATTATCTGATGGCAATTTGTCCCAACTGCGGACGCCAAACGCTCCGGACTAAAGACTGGGTTTGCCAGTGGTGCGGCTATCCGCTGATTTCCCGGGCCTTCCGGAAAATTGACAAGACCTACCGCGAGCTCCAGGATGAAAGGCTCCAGGCCGCCGGGTCGGCGGACGCTGAAACTGAGCCCGCGCTGGAGCCGGAAATGGCATCCGAACCGGAGCCCGCGCCTGAACCTGAACCGGAACCCGCCCCCGCACCGGATCCCCGGCCACGCCCTGTGACTCTGGAGCGGCCCGTCCCTCAGAGCGTGCCGGTCAAAGAAAAAGCCCCGGTGCCGACCCCGCTTTCACCCCCCGCCGCCCCCCCGGCCGGGCCGGCAGTCAAATCATTGCCGGAGCCGGTCGATACGCCGGAACAAAAGCCTATGGTCGTTCCTCCCTCCCCCCCGATTATTCTGCCCGCCGCGGGCGCGCCGGAACCGGTAGCTCAACCAGAAATCCCGCCGGAAGCCATCACTCAGTCACAGCCCGAGCCTCTGCCGGAAACTGAAATAAATGCCCGGCCCGAAGCCCTGCCGGAACCGGAAATTATGGCCGTGCCCGAACCACCGCCACCGCCGCCGGAAGCGCTGGTAAGGCTGGATGCCATCGCCGACGGCATGGAAATCAGCGCCGACCAGCTGGATGCGCTTTTCCGGGCGGATAAATCGGGTGCCCACGCGCGTTTGTCCGGCAAGACCGTGGTGCTTAAGGGAACGGTGGATAAAGTGTTCATCCGGGAGCACCTGGAAATCCGCTATATCGTGCTGACCGGCGCCGGACGGAAAACAAATATGGGCCTGCGCTGTACTTTCAACAAAGAGGACTCCTCCCAGGCCGGCCGCCTCACCGAGGGGGAATCGGTCATGGTGCGCGGCAGGTATGACGGCTACAGCAAGAACATCATGTTCAAGGACTGCCAGTTACTCTAGAGTTTGCAGGCTTTAGCCCTGTCCCACGTATATTTCATCATTGCTAGCGTTGCTTCGATATCCCCCGGCGGCATCCCTTGATGCCAGGTCATGGCGTCTTTTATCAGGCCTTGCCACCGTTTGCCCAGTGTTTTTAAAGCCCATCCGGCCGCCGCCGGTTTTGACTTCACGGTGCCGTACTTCAGCGTATATAAAGACCGGCAGTTCGTTAACACAACGAAAGGCTGGTTTCCCGGGGGCGTCAGCCAGGCTCGGTCGTCCAGCCGCGGCGCCCAGTCCACGCGTAAACCCTCCACCACCGCCCTCTTGATATCGTCCGGAGTGATCGGCATAATCAGAGGGCGAATCGGCGGGCCTGCTACGGTCACGCCATGCTCGCGCAGTATGTGAAAATTTATCAGCCAGTCGCTTTCCGGGCGGGCGGTAAAGAATTTCCTGTTCCAGACATGCGGCCGCGGCGGCTCTTCCGTATTAAAGCGGTATATGGAACTCACCGGGAAATAGGCGCCCTCCAGCTTGCCGGCCCATGCCAGCCCGCCGTCATGGATGCGCTGATGCATCGCTTCCAGTGCCGGGGTGATGCTCTCCGGCGGCTCTGCCGTGGTAACGACCACGAAATCGATATCGCTGTGGCCAGGGGTGAAGTCCCCGAGCGCCAGTGAGCCGTGCAGGTACATCCCCAGGAAGTATTCGCCCAGAGTAGCCTGAGCTTCATCGCGGAAGAGCTTTAGTACTTCGTTAACGTATGGATAGAGGGTGGGGCTGAAAACCTCGGGTGACATGGCACACCTCGTTTTAAACTGTGTTCCGGTTAGCCGAAGGCAGCCGGGAGATGATAGTCAGCAGCTTGTTCAATATGCGGGCGGTGGCGCCCCAGATGATATTGCCTCTATAGTAGTAGTCGTAAGAGTCCACCACGATGCCGCCGTCGAGAGTCTCTATATTAGGTTTCATGTTGTCTTTATCCAGCAGCGCCGCCAGCGGCACGCTTATCAGTCTTTCCACCTCCGCCCGGTTCGGCCTAAAGCGGTAGGGGTGGGGTATCATCCCCACGAAAGGCGTTACGATGAAGTTGGAGGTGGTCGTTATCTCGTCGTCGAGCTCTCCCAGCACCGTAACGTCCTCGGGCTTTAGTCCGATCTCCTCCTCGGCTTCCCGTAAGGCGGTATCCTTCAGCCCGCCGTCATCGGCGTGGCGCGCCCCGCCGGGAAAAGATATCTGTCCCCGGTGCGTTTTCATCTCGTTGGAGCGTTTGGTAAACAGGATATGGTATTGCCCGTTCTTTTTATAGATGGGTATCAGCACTGCTGACGGTATCCGGCTGGCTTCGGTAATCGATTTCTTGGGCCTTTTGGTAAGGTACTCTTTAAGTTCGGCTTCCATCGTCCCTATATTAATAGAACGCGGCGTTAAATACAACCTTTGTTACCTGCCATGGTTAATGTGTATAATTTAGATGGAGTAAAGCTGATGAATATTAATCAAGCCGGAGCCGCCACCGGAGCAAGCCCCGCCCTGTCTGTGAAAAAAGGCCGGTCGTTGGGGGCCTGGTGGTATTATATCGAGGTCCTCAAGCCGCTGCCCACCGTCCTGCTGGGCTTTATCGGTTTAGCTACGGCGGTTATCGCCGGGGGAAATATCGTATCCTGGAAACTGCTCCTGGTGCTGGCGGCGGTAATCACGGCCGCGGCCGGGGCCAACGGACTGACCAACTATCTCGACCGCGATATAGACGCGCGCATGCGGCGCACCTGTCTGCGGGCGCTCCCCTCCCGCGCCATTTCCCCCTCGAATAAAGTGATCCCCCTGATTGGCGGGCTGATAGTCGTCGGGCTGGGGCTGTCCTGGCTGTTGAACCCCTACGTTTTCCTGGCGGACGCGGGCGGCACGCTGGTGGCCGCCACCTGGCGCAAGAAGGTGACCTGCGTCTATCCCCAGGGCATGCTGGCCAGTTTCGCCCCGCTGCTCATGGGGTGGCTGGCGGTGAATAAATCCCTGAGCTGGGAGCTGTTGCTGCTCTGTGTCCTGATTGCCGCCTGGCTGCCGCTGCATGTCTGGAGCGTCAATATCACCCACCGGGACGACTATAAGCAGGCGGGGATTAACTACTTCCCCATCAACCTGGAAGTTAAAGACGCGGTGAAAGTGCTGCTGGCTTTTGCCTTGGTGCTGTACGCGGCTTCCCTCGCCCTGTATTTCGTGGGGCACTTCGGCTGGCTTTACCTGGCGCTGGCTAACGTGCTGGGTGTCCTGATGGTTTATGGCTCCGCCCGGCTCGTTTTTACCCGCGCCGCCGCGGATGCCTGGAAGCTTTACCGCCTTTCGGCTTTCCCTTATCTGGGACTGCTGTTCCTGGTCATGTGCCTGGATATCCGGTTTTTAGCGTAAAATTGCGGGAGAGATGCTATGGACTTTAATCTGAGCGAACAGGAAAAAATGCTGCAAAACCTGGCTAAGGACTTCGCCGCTAATGAAGTGGCGCCGCAGGCGGCCGCTATCGACCGTACCGGCGAATTTCCGGCGCTCCTGGCTAAGGAGATAGGCCGGCGCGGTTTCCAGGGACTGCCTTACCCGGAAGTGTACGGCGGCAGCGGGGCGGGTTACGTTAGCTTTGTCCTGGTGCTGGAGCAGCTCTGCAAGGCATCGGTCAGCGTGGGCGCTATCATGGCGGTCAATACCGTGCCGGAAGAGGGAATTTTCCGCTTCGGCAGCGATGAACAGAAAAAGCGGCTGCTCACGCCGCTGGCCAATGGCATCCGTCTGGGCGGCATCGGCTTTACCGAGCCGGACACCGGCTCCGACCCCTCCCTGATTACCACCACCGCCCGCCGTCGCGGTGACGGCTACGTTATCAATGGGCAAAAAATGTTCATGTCCCTGGCGCCGGTGCTGGACGTGGTGCTGCTTTTCGCCAAACGCACCGACGGCGAAGGGCTGAACGCTTTTATCGTGGAAGGCAAGTCGCCCGGCTTTACCGTGCAGGAGACGCTGGAGACGATGGGCATCCGCGGGCTGGGTACTTCCATCGTTAACCTGGACGATGTCCATGTGCCGGCGGAAAACCTTATCGGCAAAGAAGGGCAGGGCTTTGCCATTTTACTGGAGGCCATCAGCATCGAGCGCATGAGCGTGGCGGTGCAGGGCCTGGCCGCGGCCCAGGCGGCTCTGGAGCTTTCCCTGGCGTACGCCAAACAGCGTAAAGCCCAGGGACGGCCTATATCCAGGATGCAGGCCATCCAGCAGCCGCTGGCGGAGATGGCCTCCCGCATCGAGGCGGCGCGCTGGCTGATTTACCGCACCGCTTTCCTCCGCGACCAGGGCCAGGGTATCCAGTACGAGTCTTCCATGGCCAAGCTGTTCGCTTCCCAGGTGGCGGTGGACGTCACCCGCCTGGCCATGCAGATACACGGCTCTTTTGGCACCATGAAGTCGCTCCCGCTGGAAAGGCTTTACCGCGACGCCAAGATGACCGAGATTTACGTCGGCATCAACGAGGTGCACCGCAGCATCGTCGCCAGCCGGCTGATACAGGGTTAACCTATAATATACAGACCTGCTCCTCCCCCTCTCTGTATACGGAGAGGGGAAATTAAAGGGGGAGAGGTTGAGCCCCTTTTCCCGTCTCCCCGCCGACCGGCTTCTGTCATCCTGAGCGCAGCGAAGGATCTCGGGGTGGAGTGGGGTAAAATATCCGGTACTTTGCCTGGAACGGATTAAAATTGACTGAAAAACATTTTAGCTTAACCAATACCACCGGCGCCGCCCGCGCCGGAGAGCTCAACACGCCCCACGGTAAAATCCTGACGCCGGTGTTCATGCCGGTGGGCAGCCAGGCCACCGTCCGCACCCTCACCCCCGCGGACATTAAGGAAATCGGCTTTAACATGGTGCTGGCCAATACCTACCACCTCTATCTCCGGCCGGGCATCGAGACGGTTCAAGCGCTGGGTGGACTGCACCGCTTTATGGCCTGGGACGGCGCCATGCTGACGGATAGCGGCGGCTACCAGGTCTTTAGCCTGGCCCCGTTCTGTAAAATCACCGATGATGGTGCTGCTTTCCGCTCGCACATTGACGGCTCCGAGCATTTTTTAACGCCGGAGCTGGCCGTGCGCTATCAGGAGGCGCTGGGGGCGGATGTCATTATGGCCCTGGACGAATGCTCGGCTTACGGCGATAGCGAGGAAAAAGTAGTGCGGGCCATGGCGCGGACGCACCGCTGGGCGGAGCGTTGCCTTGCCGCCCGGCAAAATAACGCGCAGTCGCTCTATGCCATTGTGCAGGGCGGTGTTTTCCCGGAGCTCCGGGCGCAATCGGCGGAGTTTTTAACCCGCCTGGACTTTCCCGGCTACGCCGTCGGCGGGTTGAGCGTCGGCGAACCTAAAGATGTGACCCTGGATATCCTGGAACGGACCACCGGACTGCTGCCGCCGGACAAGCCGCGCTATCTCATGGGCGTGGGCGCGCCTGAGGACTTGGTAGAAGGGGTGGCGCGGGGTATAGATATCTTCGACTGCGCCCTGCCGACGCGCGTCGCCCGCAACGGCGCTTTATTCACCCGGCAGGGGCGTATCAACATCCGCCGGGCGCTCTACAGTAGGGCGGAAGGCCCCGTCGACCCCGCATGCGATTGTTATACCTGCCGGACGTTCAGTGCCGCCTATTTAAGCCATTTGTTCCGCAGCGAGGAGCTGCTGGGCCTGCGCCTGGCCAGTATTCATAACCTGCGCTTTATCCGTAACCTGATGGCGGATATCCGGGCCGCCGTCCTGGGCGGCACTTTCCCGGACTTCCGGGCGGAGTTTCTGGCTCGATATAAAACCACTGATGAGCAGACGCGGGTGGACCAGAAGGGGAAATGGCTGCGGCAAAGAAAAGCGCCGGAGCAATAGCGGATACTCTGGGCCGCTGCGCTATTCCCGGCGGATTTTAATATCGCCTTTATTGGGTACGGCGTTATAGATTAGATATTTGTTGTCGCCCTCGATTACCGGTTCCGCGTGCCGCGTTTTCCCGTCCTGGATAACCGTCGCTTTACCCGTCCAGTCTTCGTGCAGTAATGTCTTGAGTGTTAGCGGATAGCTGAACTGCTTGTATTCCGGCGGTAAAGTCAACTTTATGGTGTAATCCGTTCGCCCCGCTTTATTTTGTACGCTTACCGTCGCGTTCTGGCGTTCGTGGATATACTGGATGGCCTCGTTATAGGTGGCGTTCCAGACGTCGTTCAGCCGTCCGGCCAGGTAGGCTAAATGTCTGCCGCACGTTTCGCCGGACGGCGGGTACCACCCCTCCCCGTCGACCCCGTGCCACATCTCGATGCACCAGCGCCCCCCGGCAATCGCGTCATCCACCCAGGCGTTCATCACCCCCGCTGATTTTCCGGAGTCCGCCGTCCGGTAGTTCAGGGCATACCAGGCGGTATCATCGGGGTCGAGGGGGTTATCGCCTTCGACGCCGCTTCTTTCCGCGTAATGGTGCTGCCGGATAACCGCTTCCGCCTTGGCGTTCTTGGTGTTGTACGGGCTCACCATGCCGATTACCTTTATGCCCTTGAGTTTGGTCAGCAGCGTGCTGCGGGCGCCGTTTATCTGCTTTTCCAGCTCGTCGGGCTCGACCGCCGGGTCGATGCCGGCGAAGTCGCGGTGGTTGAAGGAATGATTGGCGATATCCATCTGCCCCTGGTCGATTAGTTCCCGCCACTCTTTCCAGGTCCCGCAGTATGCGCCGTTGGCGCCGTCCGGCGGACTGCCGGAATCTCCGTAGGCATAATGTTTTTCCACCCAGTCCGTTATCAGCGCCGCCGTGCCCTTGAGGCCGTATTGCCTGAAGAATTCGTTGTACTTTACGCAGGAATGGTAAATGCCGTCGTCGGCTATGAAGGTGACGATTGCTTTTTTATTGTCTCTTACCGGGCATACGGAGGTAGCTCCGTGGTTCGTTTTCGTATTGAATGGCTTGAAACGTTTAAAAAACTGTTTCAGAATGGGCCGGCCTCCTTGGTTTATAGTATCATCTGCGTTTTTCGGACTAAAACGGCCACCCTTTCGGAGCAAACCGGCCGGCCTTTCGGAGTAAAGTAGGCCACTCTTTCGGAGCAAATCGGCCACCCCCATCGGAACGGCGCTGGACAATAGCAATGG
>JBAZGT010000020.1 GCA_041652735.1 Dehalococcoidales bacterium
ACAGACACAGTCTGGGAAGTCTGGTTCAGTTTCTTAAAGCTTGGTTTACTAGATGAAACCAAAGGAAAAGTGTTACCTATGTCCCCGGTCTAAAGTGTAACCTATGTCCCAGTTTGCACATTGATTGGCTTTGGCTTGCGTTGGAATGGCGGGAGTAAAATCTCCCTCTTATCCCTCCTTACGAAGGAGGGACGTCAATACCCCAAAATAGGGACAGGTTGGGAGTGGATTCCAGCAGGAGTTTACACTGAACGAAGTGAACGTGCTGGAAAGACATACCTTTAGATTTTCCTGTTTTACCCGATAAATAAAGCAAGGCGGGAGTACCTGGATCCCGTATCTAGTACGGGATGACGGGGGTAAGGAAAGGAGCGAAATCCTCCTCTCTCCTCTTCCGATTCTGCCTCATACGGAATCTTCGACTTTAACAAGGGGGACGAATTACCCCGAATAATACCTGCCCGGTAAGTGGATTCCAGTACTCGGTTATACTCGAACTAAAGCCTGGGCTGGAGTGACGTATCTCTGGTTTTTTCTATTACACCCGGTAATTGAACCAAGCCGGGAGTACCTGGATCCCGACCCCGTATCGCGGTACGGGGCAAGCTTGCACCGGGATGGGTGGGGGAAAGGGGGACACTTTTTGGTATGCGGGATTTAATTGCCACGCCGGGCCGCGTGGGGTACAATGTACCCGTTTTACAGTATACTTTTGATATAACGTCAGGGAGAGTCGCGTGAGTTCAAGTGGACCCGCCAGGAACGGACCGTCCGCCTTCACTTTAAAGCTATTGAGCTCACTGCAAAACCCGGGTTACCGGCTGTACTTCTTCGGGACGCTGGCCCATTACGCCGCCATGAGCATGCAGATTGTCAGCAGTCCCCTTTTGATTTTCTATCTCACCGGCAAAACGGAATGGCTGGGCATGATATCGCTGGTAAGCGCCGCGCCGATGCTGGGCGTTTCCGTATTCGGGGGGGCTTTCGCGGACAGACTACAGAAGAAAAAAATACTCATCGGGGGGCTTATCGGGTCGGCGGCGGTTTCGACGACGGTCGCCCTGGTCCTGGTTACCGGCGTCCTCAATAAAGACAACCCCAGCTCCTGGTTTATCCTGCTGGGCACCTCCACGGTGCAGGGGGCCATCATGGGGATGATGATGCCCGCGTTGATGGCCATCATCCCGGAAATCATCAACCGCGACAAACTGATGAACGCCATCGCCCTGAATACCACGGGCATGAACGCCGTGAACCTGATAGCGCCGCCGATTGCCGGGTTCATCATCGCCGACGCCAACTACCAAGCCGCTTATTTCACCATGGCCGGGCTTTACCTCTGCGCCGCCAGTATCATGATATTTATCCCCGCCCGGACGAGGATAATCACCGGCACCGGCAACATCCTGCGGGAAATGCAGAAGGGTTTCCAGTACATCGGCAAGAACCCGCTGATTCTACAGATACTGGCCTTTACGCTGATAATCGTGGTGCTATCCATGCCCTACCAGCAGTTCATACCCGTTTACGTGGAGGAGATACTGCATACCGGGGCGGCGGGGAGCGGGATACTTAACGGCGTGTGCGGCGGCGGCGCCCTGGCGGGGTCGCTTTTACTGGCGGCACTACCGGGGAAAAAGCGCGGGCTGATGCTGCTGGGGAGCGGCGTCCTGGCGGGGGCGGCGCTGGCGGTGTTTTCTTTCTCTGCCGTCTGGGGGCTGTCACTGGTGGTCATCTTCTTGGTGGGGCTGTGCCAGGCGTTCCGCAACACCATCGGCAGCGTATTGCTCCAGACCTACACGGAGGACGCTTACATGGGGCGGGTAATGAGCATCGTCAACATGCAATGGGGGGTAATGAGCCTGGGCACCTTCCTGGTGGGGATAATGGCGGCGGTGCTGCCGGTGCAATGGGTGCTGGGCAGCATGGCGATGCTGCTGGTGGCGCTATCGCTGTACTTTGCCATTTTCGTACCGGCGGTCAGAAGAGTAGAATAGCTTTGAATATAAAGGAGTTTTAAGGAGGCAAAGAGTGATTAAGTCTATCGTAGTGGCGCACCGCAAACCGGGCATGACCCGCGCGGAGTACAACGACTACTGGCTGCACAAACACGGGCCGCTGGCGGCCAAGCTCATCCCCAACGTGCGGAGGTACGTGCAGAACCACCTGGTGGAAGTACCGGGCATGGAATACGACGGCGACGGCGTGGTGGAGATGTGGTACGACGACATTGAGGCCTGGAAGAAGAGCCTGGCAATGGTGCACGACTCCAAGGAGCTGATGGAGGACGCGGCCAACTTCTGCGCCATGGGCGTCAAGAGCAGCATGTGGCTGGTGGAAGAGCACGTTATAAAGTAAGGGAAAGGGGAAAAACCCTCTCTTATCTCCCTTTACGAAAGGGAGGCGATGGATTGGACGAACCCCTTTCCCTCTTATCCCTCTCCCCGCTGGCAGGGAGGGAGGCGATTGATTGAGGAAGTCCGGGAACGGTGTTTCTAAGGCCGGGAATAACAGTCGTATTCTCCCTTTACTTTCCAACTAAAACAAGCCGGAATAACTGGAGCCCGTATCAAGTACGGGATGACGGGGGGTGATGGGGCTTACCCTTCTTCCTCTTATCCCCACCTACGCTAAAGCTTCGGCGGACAAGCCTTTCCCCGCCGGCAGGGAGGGAGGCGATTGATTGAGCTTTGGCTTGCGTTGGAATGGCGGGAGTAAAATCTCCCTCTTATCCCTCCTTACGAAGGAGGGACGTCAATACCCCAAAATAGGGACAGGTTGGGAGTGGATTCCAGCAGGAGTTTACACTGAACGAAGTGAATGTGCCGGGATGACAACATTTCCTCTATTTTTTGCATCAACCCTTGATTAGGCCAAGGCGGAGTACCTGGATTCCCGATCAGGTCGGGAATGACGGGTAAACAGCGGGATGGTTAGGGGGATAAGAGGGGAGGCGATGGATGGGGGAAAAGGCGGGGGGTGAGATTGCCGCGCTTCGCCGATGGAACGGGGGCTGCGGGCAATGACGGCGCAGGGGACGTCACGTTGACCTACGAACATGAGCTATGTTACCATTCCTGTAACAAAGCATGTCCCACTGTCTATCCAGTATTGAGGACAAACAACCATGAAAAAGGTAGTTGTCACCGGCGGGGCCGGGTTCATCGGCTCCCACCTGGCCGAAGAGCTGGCCGGAAGAGGCTACCGGGTGGTGGTCATAGACAACCTGTCCACGGGGAAGCTGGCCAATATAGACGGGCTGATAAAAGAGAAAAGAATAGAGTTCATACAGGGGAGCATTACCGACCAGCCCCTGCTCCAGGAAGCCTTTAAAGACGCCGCATACGTTTTTCACGAGGCCGCCATTCCCAGCGTGCCGCGGAGCATCGATAACCCCCAGGCCTCCCACGAAGTCAATATCACCGGCACGCTGAACGTGCTGCTGGCGGCCAGCCAAAACAAGGTCAAAAAAGTAGTCAACGCATCCTCCTCTTCCGTTTACGGAGAGACGCCCACCCTGCCCAAACGAGAGGACATGACGCCCCAACCCCTTTCCCCCTACGCCGCGACCAAGCTGGCGGCGGAGTATTACTGCAGCGTCTTCGGGAAGTCGTTCGGGCTAAAGACGGTCAGCCTGCGGTACTTCAACGTGTACGGGACAAGGCAGGCGGAGAACTCGCAGTACGCGGCGGTAATACCGACTTTCAGGAAAAACATCGCCGCAGGGAAGGCGCCGGTGATTTACGGCGACGGCGAGCAGACGCGGGACTTTACCTACATCAAGGACGTAGTGAGAGCGAACATCCTGGCCGCCGAGAGCGACGCCGAAGGCGTGTACAACATCAGCGCGGGGCAGGGCATCAGCATCAACGCGCTGGCCCGGCGGTTGCTGGAAACGGCCGGGAGCGACCTGGAGCCAATATACAAGCCGCCGCGGGCGGGGGACATCAAACACAGCGTGGCGGACATCAGCAAAGCCGCCGGCTTCGGGTACAAACCGGAATACACCTTCGAGAACGGCCTGAAAGAACTGACGAGGAGCGGGTATGAAAAGCAGCCTGGATAAAGCAGCAGTCTGTGTAATCGGCCTGGGATACGTGGGACTGCCGCTGGCGGAGGCGTTCGCCGGGAGCTTAAAAGTAACGGGCTACGACACGGACGTGAAGAAAATAAAGTCGCTGCAAGAAAACAACCGTAACAGTAACCTGGTCTACACCAGCAAAGCGGAAGCGATAAGCAGCGCCGACTTCATAATCATCTGCGTGCCCACGCCGGTCACCAAATCCAAAGACCCGGACCTGTCTTATGTGGAGTCGGCGGCCACCACAGCCGGCCAGCACATGAAAAAGGGCAGCACGGTGATACTGGAGTCCACCGTTTATCCCGGCGTCACCGAGGAAATCGTCAAGCCGATACTGGAAAAGGAGTCCGGCCTCAAGTGCGGAACGGACTTTAAAATAGGGTACTCCCCGGAGAGGGTCAACCCCGGCGACAAGCTGCATGGGGTGAACGCCATCACCAAGGTGGTGGCCGGCATGGACAAAGAGACCACGGAAAGGGCGGCGGCGCTTTACGGCAGGATAGCCAAAGACGTTTTCAAGGCCACGGACATCAAGACAGCGGAAGCCGCCAAGGTCATCGAGAACACACAACGGGACCTGAACATCGCGCTGATGAACGAGCTAACGCTGATTTTCAAAAAGATGGGACTGAGCACCAGCGACGTGCTGGACGCCGCGGTGACCAAGTGGAACTTCGTGCGGTTTTCCCCGGGGCTGGTGGGGGGGCACTGCATACCGGTCGACCCATACTACCTGGTGTACAAAGCCAAGGAGCTGGGCTACCACGCCCAGGTTATCCCGGCGGGGCGGGCGATTAACGACTACATGCCCAAGTACATCGCGGAAATGACCATTAAAGCGCTGAACAACATGGACAAGGTGCTGAAAGGCTCCAGAGTGCTGATAATGGGACTGACCTATAAAGAGAACGTGCCGGACATACGGGAGACGCCGGTAAGGGAAATAATCGACGAGCTGAAAGAGTTCGGCGTGGATATCACCGGCTACGACCCCCTGCTGGAAAATGTCGCCAAAGATTTCGGCATCAAAGCCGTAAAATCGCTGAAAGGCCTGGCCGGCTATGACGGCGTGATTGTGGCGGTGGCGCACGACGCTTTCAAGACGATAGCCATTGCCAGCCTGAAAGGCATCATGAGCGCCCGGCCGGTATTGATTGACGTGCGCGGGCTGTTTACGCCCGCCGCGGCGCGCAAGGCGGGGTTCAACTACTGGAGCCTGCAGAGGTAAGAGGCGGCTAAGTAGTCCGCTTTAACAGTCCCCAGAAGAACTTGAACTCCGACCGGCTGAACCCCCGCAGCAGGACCAAAACCACCCCGTAAACCGCCACGCCGGCCAGCACGGTGAAAAACGTGCCCAGGAGGCTCGTGGAGCGCAGGGGCCAGACCGCCGCCGACATGACCAGCGACGCGGCAATGCTTTTCAGTATGAATGACCAGTCGATGGGGAAGGTCAGCTCTTTGCGGGCGTAATAGCTTACCGCGCCCAGCGCCAGAGCGTAGGCGACCAGCGCCGAAACGGGGGCGCCGATGATGCCGACGGACGGCACCAGCAACAGGTTAAGCCCGACATTCAGAGCGGCGGCGATACCCCAGATGATAACCAGCACCCTTGTCTTTTTCACCAGCAGCAGGATATTCCACATGATGTTGTGAACGCCCAAAAGCGTCACCGCCAGCGCCACCAGCGGGGTAACGAAATGGCCCCCGGCGGCAATCTCCTGAGTGCTGAACAGCCGCAGCACCGATTCGCCGAGGACGGCGGCACCAAAAAGGAAGGGAATGGCGATAGCCAGAAAATACTTCAGGTTAAAGCGCAGGTGGGTCTTAACCTCGTCGATTCTGCCCTGGTCATAAAGCTGGGGCAGCGTGGCCATCAGCACGAAGGAGAGTATGGTGGTTACGGAATAGGGGATATTGCCCAGATTGTAGCCCGCCGCGTAGATGCCCAGCGAGGTAGCCCCTAAAACATAGCTGATGATATAGCGGTCGTTAATATTAATCAGCCAGTAAGCCAGACCCCGGGGGGCCAGGGGCAGGCCGAAGCTTAAAAACTCCCGGAGGCGGGAAAAGCGCGGCCACTTGAGGCCGATTTTCGACCTTATCAGGAAAAACAGCACGATAAATTCCAGCGTCTTGACGGATATGTAAGCCAGGACAACCCAGGTAATCCCGTAGCCCCGGAAAACGAAAAAGGCGACCAGCGCGGTAAAGAGAGCGGTCTCCGCGGCCATGAAAGCGGAGAGCATTTTCACCTGCTGGAAGGTGCGGATGAGGAGCAGGCAATTTTCCACCAGGGTAACCAGGATTACCATAGCGCCGGTGAGCCGGACCACCAGAACAGCGCCGTTGAAAAAGTTATCCGCGAGGGGACCGGCGAAGACGAAGACCAGCAGCGCCGCAATCAGATTAACGGCGAAAAGCGTAATGATGACCGAGTAAAACCCCTCCCGGATTTCTTCCCGGCTTTTCTCCGACGCTAAAAACCTCACCAAAGCGGTACCCAGCCCGAGGTTGGTGACGGACAGAATGAGGCTGACGGTGGCGGTGGCCTGCGACCATATGCCATAGCCCTGGGCGCCCATCGTCTTGCTTATCAGGGGCATGATAAACAGTCCGAACAGGAATTGCACCAGCGTAGCCGCGCCCACGAAAATGGTATCTATGGCTGATTTACGGTAAGAGGTGGCCAGATTCCCCTCCGACAATACGATGAAAAATAGTTATATCAGTATATACACAGAGACTGTTTTTAGGCAAACGTGCCAACGCGGCCCGCGGAGATGGCGGCAAGACCGTATATCACTAAAGTAAAAAAGGTTACTTTTGCGTTTAGTTGCGGTGCATGTTTTGCCATTCTTACCTCTCTATTCTTAACCTCTCCCCCTTAACCCCCTCTCCGTTGACAGAGCGGGGGCAATAAATAGAGATGAAAATACAAAGGCAAATAATACAAAAAAACCGGGGCTTGGCATAAAACGGGCGAAAGAGTATATTATTTAATAATCGGTGGGGGGAGGGGGAAAGCGAGAAAACTACTCAATTAAAGCGGTAAGAGAGTGTTGCGCAGCGTAATTAATTTAATCAGCATAATACTAAATCCGGCAGCGCGGGTGTGGACCAGGAACAAGGTGCGCATATTAAGCTATCACCGCGTTTGCGATTTGCCCCCTACCGGCGATATCATGGAGTCGCTCAACATCAATCCGGTCGTGTTCGACCGGCAGATGGCGTGGCTGAGTCAAAAGGGCTATAACGTCATCACGCCGGAGCAGTTTATCGAATACAGAGATAAAAACACGGCGCCACCCCCTAAAAGCATCATCATCACCTTCGACGACGGCTACCGGGACAACCTGCTCATCGCGCTCCCCATCCTGGAAAAGTACGGTTTCCGGGGCACCTTTCTGCCGGTCACCGATTACATCGACAGCGACAGGATATTCCACTGGCTCAAGCTCGGAGAAAAATCCATCACCCACAGCCAAGCCAACCGGCAGTACTGGCTGCCGCTGACCGGCGGCGACATCCGGGAAATGAGCGCCCGCGGCGCGTGCTTCGGCTCCCACACCAAAAACCACCGCTACCTGACGCGACTGAGCCCGGACGAAGTCGCGGAGGAACTGACCGCCTCTAAAAAACGACTCGAAGATATACTGGGAAAACCGGTGGTGTGCTTTAGCTATCCCCACAGCGACTACAACGATACGGTAAAAAACCTGGTGAAAAAGGCCGGCTACCGCGCCGCGCTGACCAACGAGGGCGCCAACAACACCGTGAAAAGCGACTTCCTGGCGCTGAAGCGGGTGCCCATGACAGGCCTCGACTCAACGGCGGCGTTCCGGCGGCGGGTGGAAGGCGGCTACGACTGGGTATGGTGGCCGGGGGCGGCGGTAAAGTTTTTACGGAGGAGGCAGCGATGACAGAAGAGCTAACTTACCGCAAAGCGGAAAAGGCGGACCTGCCGCGTATCTCCCGGTTCCGCAAGGAATTCTGGGGGGAGCACGAGACAGGGCGCTCCTCCGGGCCGGAGTACTACGAGTGGAAGACCTTACAAAACCCCTTTATGCCGGGTGAGATGTACCTGGCGGAGGACGGGACCACGGTGGTGGGCATGAAGAGCATGGTACCGAAACGGATGCGGATACTGGGCAAGGAAGCGGCGGGGGCGGAGACCGGGGATACCTTTACGCACCCGGGGTACCAGCGGCGGGGCATTTTTACGGGGCTGTTCGCCGCCGCCAAAAGAGAGCAAGGAATAGACACCAGGCTGGACTACATCTTCGGGCTGCCCAATGAAGTTTCTCTGCTGGGGTACGAGCGCAAACTGGACTACTCACAAATCCCGGTGAACGTGCGGGGACTGGCGCTGCTGCTCAATCCCGCGCCGGTCTTGAAAACAAAGCTCCCGGCGCTACTCGCCGCGGTGCTGGCGCCGGCGGTGAAACTCTACTATCAAACTGTGTTCAGAATGAGCACCGGCGGGGTAAAAAACGCCGTCGTAGTAAGGCTGGAACCGGCTTTCCCCGAGGACATCGAGACGGTCTGGCGACACGTTATGTCCAGTTACGACGCGGCCGTGATACGCGATAGAGACTTCCTAACCTGGAGGTACGTCAACAGCCCGGACAAATACCGGATATACCTGGCGCGCAACCGGAACGGGGAAATCACGGGATACATGGTGACGAAATTCCACGGCGGCAACCTGCCGACCGGATACCTGTGCGATTTCCTCACCCGGGAGGACGACCCTCGCATTTTCCGGTCGCTGCTGGCCGAGGCAGTAACCGATTTTAAAAAGGACAAAGTCGCCCTGGTCACGGCTTACGGGGTGGCGGGGGGATTTTACGACCGGCTGCTGCGGCGGGCCGGATTCATAAGACGGGCGCGACAGGTGATTATCAGCTATAACAACGAGCTGGGGCGCCGCGTCCTTAGCGGAAATTGCCGCTGGCATTTCACCATGGGCGACTCCGACCACGTTTGACGGGGGCCGGCTAACGGTAAACCGCCGCCCCATTGGAAACGTATATCCGGCTCTTGCCGGAGAGTAAATCCGGGTATTGCGCCAGGTCATATACTACGCCGTCTTTAGCCACGATGCCGCCGTTGACGTAATTCTCATAGCGCAGGAAAACATAGCCGGTGACGGGGCGGTTCTCCAGGTAAGTTTCCACCAGGTTACGGTTGAGGGCAGACTGCGGTATTTTTCCCTGGCTGACCAGCAACATGCCCCGGTAACCGGTATAGATGGCGTCCGACACCACCCTGTTCCCGCCGAGCCATTGGGCGGCGCGGGAGTCCTGCTCGTGGACGAAGTAGGCCGCAAAATAATCGCCCCGGGAGTTCAGCACCAGGCTCCGCGGATAGCCGGAGAGCTGGTAGGTGAGGCCGCTGGTACAGGCGAAGTAAACCACCAGCACCAGCAAAAGCAGAGCCTGAACGCGCCGGTCCCGGAGCAACGCGCCGACATTCATCCCGCCGATGATAAAGAAGGCGGACATCAAAGGCATCATCTGGTAGTACACGCGGCCGATGTCATAGCCGATGGAAACGGCCGGCAGCACCAAAGCCGCCGCCATAATGACCACCCCGGCCAGCGCCATCGCCAGTAAAGAAAGCTCAACCCGATGGACGAGGGAAACGCCGGGGGGGGCGTTCGGACCAATCTCAACTAACGTGCGGCGATGCCGCAGCAGGACCAGCAAGACGCCGACAGCTATGAGGGCGATGGTCAGCCAGGCGGCGACGAACTCGATTTGATGCGGCACACCCTTGGCACCCAGGCCAACGCCGAAAGCCGAAGCCACCCAGGTGCTGCGCGACTCCAGGATGAACATATTGTAAAGGTTCCGGAAAACGAGCCGGGCAAACTCCACGGCGCCGGTAAAGGCCGTATGGGTAAGCTGGCTGTCCCACAAAAAAAGCAGCACCACAAAGATAGCGACCAGGCCGAAGGTAAGCCCGCCGGAGGCATAGCGCAGCTTTTTCCAGCGGGAGGCCACCGCTTTAAAGACTAACGCCAACAGCCAGGCAAAGACGATGATAAAGAGGGCGATGAAGGCGGCGGAATAGTGGGAAATAATCAGGCCGGTTGAACAGCAGATAAACAGCAATTTCTGGTGAAAACCGGAAAGCCTTTCATGGAACAGGGACATGATGAGCAAAGCGAAGAAAAAGACGGCGTAATCCACGCGGCCGCCGCCGATAGCCAGGAAATTTTCCTGGGCGATGAAGAAAAAGGCGGCCAGAAAAGCGCCGGCGTCACCGAGGTACTTGCGGGCGATGATAAACACCACCAGAGGCGTAAAGACCGCGGTAAAAAGGTGGAGCAGACCGAACAAATATTCCGGGTCCATGTTCACGAGCGGCTGATAGACCGCCGGCATCAAAGATGTGACCAGACAGGAAGAAAGTTGGTCGCCGGGAACGACGTGCCACACTTGAGCGTCAGCGGCCATTTGCGCCAGGTAGTACTCGCGGTGAATGTCCACACCCATGATATGATGGTCGCGCAGGGTGATGACAAGCAGCAGGGAGACGCTAATCAGCATGACGACGAGGGGGAATACCCGCGGCGGCACCCGGTGACGGAATATCCAGAGAAACAGGACGCAGAGAATAACCAGAAACAGCAGTGCCAGCAGGAGAACATTATTATCCCCAGTGTTCATCAGGCGTATGCCGATGATGCCGAGCAGCGGGAAAAAAGCGGGCAGCAGCAGAAAAGCCTTTTCACTCAAGTTCAGCCGGAAACCGGCGAGGGGAGGCAAAGCGCCGCCGCGGAGGAAATAAGCCAGCGCCGCCAGCACCAGAAGCAGCACGTTAAAAGAAATAACCAGGGAATCCGCGGAGAGCGGCGTGTGATAGCCGAACCGGGGATACACCGCGTTGATAAGCAACGCCGCCAGGCACACCACGATAACGCTCAGTCCGACGGACAGCACGGCTTTTTCCGGGAGGCCCAGGGCGGCGGGGCGCAACAGGCGGAGGACAAGCCAGCCGGGCATGACGCCCAGCAGAATGAAGACCAGCACCTGCCGCAGCACGGGGACATCCAGCAGCATGGACAGGTCGGTTACGGCCAGGAATATCAGGAACCAGAAAAACCAGTTACCGCTCAGATTTTTCAGTGCTCTCGACATCAACGCTTATCCTTCAGGTCAGCGAATCGAGTATCCGGGCAAATTTATGGGCCATCTCCCGCTGGCTGTAGCCGGCGATTTTCGCCTCGTTACCGTGCCAGGCCACCGCGCCCCTTTGCATATATTCCCGATAAGCCGCGGTCAAAGACCGTTCGATAGCGGCGGCGTCCGCGGCATAAACACCAGCGCCGGTCTCCGCCAGCAAATCGTCCGCGACGTCTGAAAATTTGCCGGTAGCCAGCACCGGCCGGCGGGCGGCGAGGTATTCCAATAGCTTGAGCGAATGAATACCCGGCTCTTTAGGGTCGTCCCACTTAGGGTTATAGAGCAACTGCGATTCCCGCTGTCTGGCCTGGGCCTCCGGCATGGGAACGCGACCCAACTGCCGCACCACCCCGGAGAGGCCGCGCTGCTCAATCTCGTTTTCTATCCAGCTTTCCTCCGGCCCGTAGAACCGCACCGCCACCCTTTCCCGCTCCATCGCCCTTCTCGCGAGCAAGCTTTGCAGGGCGGCCAAAAGCGGAACGGGCGTCCGGAACTGGGGATGGAAACCGCCGGTATAGGTGACAGTGAACTTATCCGCCAGTTTGCCCGGCGGGCTGTTCAGCGTTTCGGGGTCGAAGCCGTGGGTGATGCTGAACACTGTTTTATCCCGGTGCAGGCTTTCCAGCTTGTATGCCAGCGGCCCGGAAGTAGTGGTCAGATAGTCCGCCGGGGCCAGAGTCTTAAGCTCCAGCATCCGGTCCACCAGGCGGCGGGGCGGGCTGTAAGCGTAGGAGTTGTTCTGCGACCAGAGGTGGGGAAGGTCGGCAATCCAGGGGACACCGTATTTTATCTTGAGCTTTTTAGCGATGATATGGCCGGTCACCGGCGGCGAACTGCTGATTACCGCCAGGAAATTTTCCTTTGGCCAAAGCTGTTCACATATCTCCAGAGCCGGTTTTATCCAGTCTTTTTCCAAATCAGGATAGTCAATAACTTCCAGGGCGCGGGTAAAAGCGAAGTCCAGCAATTTCCCCCGGAAAGACTTCCCGGATGCTCCCCCGATACGCCGTTTAGCCTGCTCGCGGACGCTGGCGCTGGCGTTCTGGTTGAAGCGTAATAGTTTAAGCCAAGAATCCAGACCATACTTGTAAGGCACCTCGATAACTTTGAAGGGGATGGACGGCTTATTTTCCAGCGGGGCGGTAAGCAGCACCGGCTCCCAGCCAAACTCCCAAAGGTACTTGAGCAGGCCGCCCAGCCGGGCGCCGGCGCGCCGGTGGTATGGCCACAAAAAACCGATAACCAGCATTTTTTTCATGATTGCCCCGTATCTGCCAAATCAGCTTCAATAATAGCGCCCGCCCGGAGCCATTCAGGTTTAGGCCACATTTCCACGGTCACCGGGGTGACCTTAATGCGGGCCGCGGGAAGATAGCGCCGCAACAGGGCCGGGTAGTCCCGCAGCCAGAGGCCCAGCTTATAGACCCCGGCGGCCCCCGACTTTTCACCCCTGCCGGGCTGCATTTCCAGCATGATCAGCGCTTTACGGGTAATACGCACCAACTGCTCCATCACCTTATCGATTTTATCCGGCCCTATATAGATCAAAACGGCATCCGTGAAAACAACGTCAAAGCTTTTATCCGGGAACTGCGCCAACTCGTCAGCGCGAGCGACCAGCAGGTTAACATTGGCAACGCCCTCCGCCGACAACATTTCCCGCCCCTTTTCTATGGCCCCGGTATTGATATCAATACCGGTCAGCGCCGCTCCGGGAAACCTTTGAGCCAGCAGGTACAGGTTGGGGGCGCAGTTACAGCCGATTTCCAGGACGCTATCAAAAGGAGAGCGGGCGGCGATGCTCTCCACCAGAAAGCGGCGGTGGCTGTGCTGCCGGGAGTCCCAGTAGCCCATCACCCACTCGTCAGGGGAACCGACGTGGCGGGTGCTGCGCCAATCATTACCGCGGCGCAGGTGGCGGTCCGCCCACTGTTTTTCCCGGGCGCGGGTGCCGATAAACAGCTCCCGAAGGCGGACGGGGTGCAAAGCCAGGTACAAGTCACCGAGCCAGCGGCCCGGCCCGGACTTACTCCTTAAAAAGCGCCCCAGCGATTGCCTTATCCCCATGATTCATACCCGATAAAATTTACGCACCGACCCGATAACGAAGTCAGCCTGAGCATCGCTCAACTCAGGATACAAGGGTAAAGACACCACCTCCCGGGAGATTTTCTCGGTGCGGGGGAGGCGGAAATGACCCAGCCCCAGCGCCGGGTGGCGGTGCATCGGCTTAGGCCAGGAAATAATAGTCTCCACGCCGCTTTCCGTGAGATGGGACACCAGCCCGTCACGGTTATCGGAGAGGACGGCGTAGTTGGTAAACACATCATAATAACGCCCGGCGGCGGGGGGCGGGGGTAAAGACAGGCCGGGAATGCCGCCGAGGCCATGCTGGTATCTTGCCGCTATTTCCCGCCGGCGCTCAATCCAGGCGGGGAGGTACTTGAGCTTAACGTTAAGCAGGGCGGCCTGGAGATTGTCCAGACGGCTATTAAAGCCGTAGCCGAGGATATCGCCGGTGGCGCGCTCCACACAATGGTCGCGGAGGAGGCGGATTTTTTGGGCGATATTTTCATCGTCGGTAACGACGATGCCGCCATCGCCGGCGGCGCCCAGCAGCTTGGCCGGGTAAAGGCTGAAGCAGCCGGTAAGGCCGAAAGAGCCGGACTTTTTACCGTCAAAGGCGGCGTTGAGCGCCTGGGCCGCATCTTCTATGACTATCAGCTTATGCTTACCGGCAATCTCCATCAACCTGTCCATTTCACAGAGTCGGCCGTTCAAATGGACGGGAATGACGGCCCTGGTCCTGGGGGTGATGGCCGCTTCAAGCCGGCTAACATCCATATTATAGTCGTCGCCAACGTCAATCAGGACAGGTCTAGCGCCGCAGTGAACGATAACCGCCGCCGTCGCCACGAAGGTATGGGCCACGGTGATGACCTCATCGCCGGTCTTGATGCCGGCGGCGACGAGCGAAAGCCAGATAGCGTCCGTGCCGCTGTTCAGCCCCACCGCGTATTTGGAGCCGGACATGGCCGCGATACTCTCCTCAAACTCCCTGAGATGGGCGCGCATAATAAGGTCGCCGTGAGTGAGGACGTCGGTCAAAGCCGCCATGGTCTCGTCCCAGATGCGGCGGTAATGCTCCGGGTAATTCACGAAGGGCACGCGATAGCTCATTGTCCCTCCTGCATAATGGCAGCGGCGGCGGCCACGATGTCTCTGGCTTTGGGGTAATAGCACTCTTCCAGCACCCGGCTGGCGGGGGCGGGGGTATCCGGCAGGGCAACACGGCGGGGCGGGGCCTTAAGATAAATCATGGCTTTTTCCGCGACGCGGGAAACGATTTCCGCGCCGATGCCGCCGGTCTTCCAGCCGCCGTCGGCTACGATCAGCCGGCCGGTCTTTTTCACAGATTTCAGAATAATGGCTTCGTCCAGGGGCTTGAGCGAGCGGAGGTCAATAACCTCGGCGCCGATGTGCCGCTTTGTTAATATCGCCGCGGCGGCCAGGGCTTCCGTAGCCATATAGGAAATAGAAACGATAGTAATGTCCGCGCCCCGCTTCCTCACTATCCCCTTACCGAGGGGCACGTTATAGATTTCCTCCGGCACCTCCCCGGAGAGGTCGTAAAGCCAGCGGTCATCGATAAAGACAACCGGGTTATCATCCTTGATAGCGGCGATAAGCAACCCCTTGGCGTCATACGGCGTGGAGGGCATGACCACCTTGAGGCCGGGCAGGTGCATGAACACCGCCTGCAAGGCCTGAGAGTGCTGGGCCGCCTGCTCCCCGCCCCGGTTGATAATGCCCCAGACGGTCAGGGGGACACTTAACTGCCCGCCGAACATATAATGCCAGTTGGCGGCGTGATTGGCGAGCTGGTCCATGGCGTAATACATAAAGTCCAGCCGCGGGTGCACCAGCACCGGCCGCATCCCAGCCAGCGCCGCGCCCACCGCCATCCCAGTAATGCCGCTTTCCGAGACGGGGGTGTCTATCACCCGCTCCGAACCAAAGCGGTCCACCAGCCCGGTGGTGGTGGCGCCCACGTACCAGGGGCTGGTAACGCCCTGGCCTATCAGGAAGACCTTTTCATCTTCCCGGAGCATTTGCTCCAGGGCTTCACGGATGGCTTGCGCGTAAGATAGTGTCCGCATCATAAAATCCGTTTACTTAAATACCCGGCCGACCGCCTGCTTAACATCCGGGTAGGGGGCGGCTTGAGCGAAAGCGTAAGCGGCGGCTATTTCAGCGTCTATTTCCCGAGCCAGTTTATCTTTATAATCGGGGGAAATAACCCGCTGTTTCAGCAACTCTGTTTCCAGTCTATTTACAGGGTCTTTTCGCATCCAGGCCCGCACTTCCTTTTTACCGCGCAGGCCCTTGTCCAGATCATCATTAGGGCCGACATGCCCCAGCCAGCGGTAGGTAAGGCACTCGATAAGCGCCGGGCCTTTACCGCGCCGGGCGTCAGCGACGGCTTTTTGGGTCGTGTTATAGACCTCGAAAGCGTTATTGCCGTCGATACACACCCCCGGCATACCGAAAGCGGCGGCCTTTTTAGCGATGGCGGTATCCGCCAAGCAGGCGGACAGGGGCATGTGGGTGGAATAGAGATTGTTCTCACAGATAAAAATGACGGGCAGCTTTTTAAGCGAGGCGAAGTTAAGCGTCTCGTACCAGACGCCCTCGTCCACGGCGCCGTCCCCGAAGAAAGCCACGGCCACACTATCCTTCTTTTGCAGACTGAAAGCCAGGGCCGCCCCGGCCGCCAGGGGCACCGTGCCCGCCACGATAGCCGAGCTGCCGGGCAGGCCGATTTCCGGCGCGGCCAGGTGCATGGAGCCGCCGTAGCCGCCGGAACAGCCGTCAGCTTTGCCGTAAAGCTCCGCCATCAGTCCTTTAAGCCCACCGCCCTTGGCGATATAATGGCCATGACTGCGGTGAGTGCTGAAAACCCAGTCGTCCTGACGCAGGTTAGCACAGACGCCGGCGGCGACGGCCTCCTGGCCGATATACAGATGACAGGGGCAGATAATCTCGTTAAGTGATATGAGCCGGGCCACCTTCTCCTCAAAACGGCGGATGCGGAGCATGGCGGCGTACATTTTCTTAAGCGTCGCCCGGGGAACAGCCTGCGTGTCAGTCAATTTTTATCCTTTCCTCCACGCCGTACTGTTTATACCAGTCGAGAAACTCGGCCAGGCCCTGCTCCAGCCCGTATTCCGGCTGCCAGCCCAGGAGCTTTTTAGCTTTGGAGGCATCGGCGATGAGGCGGTTCACCTCGCCAATCCGGGGGGAAACATGCACCGGCTTCATAACGTCACCCTTGCCGCACTGGGCGATGATGCGGTTAGCCAAATCAGTAATAGTGACGTCCTTGCCGCTGCCGAAGTTGACCGGCCCAGGAAGCGGCTCATTGTAATTCAAAACCAGGTCATAAGCGCGGACGGCGTCGGCGATATAGGTGTAGTCGCGGCTCTGGGAGCCGTCGCCGTAAATCATGGGCGGCATGCCGGTCAGCACGCGGCGGGCGAAGATGGAAATAACGCCGCCGTAGCCGAGGTCGCGCTGGTGCGGCCCGAAGATATTGAACAGGCGCATGATAGCGATATTCATGCCGTAGGTGCGGTTATAGGCGTGGCACATGCGGTCGGCGGCCACCTTGGAAGCGCCGTAGGGGTGGGGGGCATCGAGCGGGTGCTTTTCGTCGATGGGAACGTACTGGGCGGAGCCATAGACCTCACTGGTAGAGGCATAAATCACCTTGGAGGCATCGTGAAGGCGGGCGATTTCCAGCACGTTCTGGGTGCCCATGACGTTCACTTCCCAGGTGAGGCGGGGCTCGATGTAAGAGCGGTCCACGTGCACCTGGGCCGCCAGGTGAAAGACCACCTCCACATCCCGCATGATTTTTTCCAGCAGGTCATAATCGCGGATATCACCCTTGACCAGCTTGAAATTACGATAATCCAGCAAATGCCGGACATTGGTCAGGTTGCCGCTCATGAAATTATCCAGGCACAGGACGGTATGTTTTTCCTTAGTGTACTTCTCACACAGATGGCTGCCGACGAACCCGGCCCCGCCGGTAATAAGCATTCTCATACGCACCCCCTGTTATGGTCTCACTTTACCGCCAGCGGACATTAGCTGTCAACCTGTATTATTTCCTGCCAGCCGTCAATATTCCGGGCTTATTTTTTACCCCTGTTTTGCTGAAAATCTGCGATTGCCTCACGGTAGACGTCCGCCGTTTTACCGGCGATAACCGGCCAATCATACTCTTTAACCTTTTGGGTGATAGCCCGGCCCATCTCCGCCCGCAGGCGGTCGTCCGTCAAAAGAGTGACAATGCGGTCAGACAGCGCGGCAACGTCCTCCGACGGCACCACAAAGCCCGTCCGGCCGTCCACGACCACCGAGGCGTTGGCCGCCGCCGAGGCGATAACCGGCTTGCCCAGGGCGGCGCCGTCCAGCGCGGCGAAAGGCTCGTTGTCCCAACGGGACGGCACCGCCACGATTTTGCAGGCGCCGTACCAGCCGTAACGGACGGCTTCATCGGTGATAAAGCCGGGGAAGGTGACGTGCTCCGCCAGGCCAAGCTCTTTGACCTGGTTTTTCAGTTTGGCGTCTCCCCCCCCCGCCCCGCCGATACATACCTGAAGGCCGGGGACGGACTTAAGCACCGCCGGCACGGCGTCGAGTAAAACGTCGATGCCCTTGAGCTTGCGGAAACTCACGGCGATAAAGATATCCGGGGGAGAGGCGGGGGGCTTCAGCGCGGCCAGCGCGCGGAGTCGGTCGCACTCAATGCCCTCCGGGATAATATGGATTTTGGCTTTAGTGTCATGCTCAATAAGGCCGGCCATGAAGCGCGTCTGGACGATGATATGGGGGAGGCGGGGAATAGCGTACTTGATAGCGGGGATGTCCAGAAAGAGCCGGGACAGCATAGCTGTCGGGCTTTTATCAAAAAACAGCTCTTTCTGGGGGAGGCTGAACAGGGACAGCACTACGGGGTACTTCTTCCGGAGGGAAAGGACGATACTGGGGTAAGGAAAGCCCCTCATGCCATGAATCACGTCCGGCTTAACAGCGGCGGCGATGTTTTTAATTTTGCGGAGGGCGAGGGGGAAAAGGCAGGGGTTCAACAGCCACGAGCGGGCGACGGTATGCACGTTTACCCTACCCTGTTGAAAAAAGCCGTGGCGGGTACCCATGGTAATGACGTGTACTTCCGTGCCATCCATAGCGGCGACGTACTCCGCCATTTTAGCGGCATGCACCAGGGAACCGCTGACTTTTTCACTCAGGGGGTAGCCGCTGATATACAGTACCTTCATATGCAATATCTCCAACACAAACGGATAACGGTCAAATCATGTCCGAGTCACCCAAAGTGACCAACCAGCTTTCAGGGTCACGGAGCAAGCTTGTATCCATACCGGGGGCGGCATAAACGCCCAACCACCGCTTAACGAAGGCCCGCACGGGGATAAAGCCGTGCCGCCGGACAGTCTTGATATGGGCTTTATCAGCCAGCACGCTGTAGTAAATGAGGTCCAGCTTTTCCTTTTTACAGTGAGCGACAGCTTGCGCCATTAAGCTCGAAGCAACGGACTCATCCTCCGCCAAAAGGTCGAAAACAACGCCGATTTTCAGGCCCCGCTGCGCCAGTGCCCGCAGCACCAGATAGCCCGAAAGCTTTTGGTCTTTGGCTGCGGTAAAAATAGTATATTGAACCCCCGGAACAGCCCCGTAACGCCAGTTGAGGTAGTATTTGTCCCTTACAGTCAGAATCGGGTAACGGACGGAAACACGACCCCACAAATCGTTAACGCGCTCATCAAAAGAGTCGACCCGAGTGACGGACAAACCGTCCGGCGGGGCACTTATAGACCTAAAGAAAAGCCGGTCACAGAAAAGGGAGGCGAAAAACGCCAGAAGCCCGGAAAGGAAGCGGTTTTTTAGCCACCCATGAATAACGTTCGGCCAGTCCAGGGGCTTGACCATGACGCGCATACGGTCGACGTCAAACCAGCCCGTTTTCAGGTGCCCGGCACGGGCAGCCAGGTTGGGAAAGCCGATAACGACAAGTTCACCATCGGCAGCGGCGTCCTGCAGCGCCTGCTTTTCCAGCGCGGTAAAAATACCGCGGCGGGCATGAGCCGGGTGGGTAAGAAGATCGACGTTCTGCCAGGCTTTAAGGACGCGGCCTTTCACCTTGATATTTTGCGGCAGCAGCGGGTACTGCCCGATAATCCCGGACTCGTCCTCGTAAAGCCAAAGGCGGGCGGGGCCGGCGGGGCTATCGCGGAATTTCCAGCGCCACCAGAGTAACCAGGACTCTCTATCATAACGCCGTTCCGGATGCACGACGCAATAAAGCGCAAAGAGATTGTCTTCGTCCCCGTCACGGTAAAGCCTGATCACCGCCTCTCCCCCGTACCAGCAACATTATCACGATACCCGCTTTCCAGCCTTGCCACCAGCGCAGTCATGGTGAGATTTTCAATGACGCCTTTATCCCGCAAGCGCCGGACGCGCCGGAAAACGTCTTCCAGCCCGGCCAGCAGACCGCGGGGATTACTCGCCATGTTAAAGGGGTGAAACCAGAGGTGAAATACAGCTTTCTCACGGGCGGCGCGCCGGAGGCCGCTACTAATCTTGAGCACGCGGCAGGGAACGGGAAGGAGCGCGGCCAGCCCGTCCGAATGCCCGTAAAACCAGCTCCCGCGGATATTCCAGCAATGATTTTTCACGGGGACGGTGACGGGCGGGGGGACAAAGAACAAGAGGTTATCCATAAAATAGGCGATTTTCTGCACGGTTTTGGGGCAGCGATAATACCACGGCGCGTCCATACCGCGATAGCTAAGGAAACCGTTCTCCGCCAGCGTTGCCAGATATTTTTCCCGGTTCCTGGGGAAGGAAAAGGACTTAAGGGGAACGCTGATTTTTTCCGCCAGCGCCCGGCAGGCCTTAAGCTCGGAGTCCAGGCACTCCGGCGTACAGGCGGGGTCGTCCACGATGATGTGGGAAAAGGTATGGCAGGCTATTTCCTGAGGCACGCGGCAGCTTTGTAAGGAGGCGACGATATCGCTCCCGTACCATATGGGGTCGGCGGCAACGTCAGAAGAGGGGTCGCGGGCCAGCCAGTCGCCATCAAGCCAGCGATAGCGCGGCTTAATGACCTCCGGGTGAACCACGCCGTCCACCGGGGCGCAGCTCGAGAGGAACAAATGCCCCACCGTGAACCAGGTGGCGGAAATCTCATACTTCTCCAGGAGAGTCAAGAGAGCGCGGACATTGGCCCGGGTCTCCTGGTAATAGCGGCGGTTATGGGCAATCTTTCTTGCATCAAAGCAGGCGCCCCAGGCCAGCTCCAAATCCAGCGAAAGGACGAACACCCCTTTATCCATAGCTATTGCCGCTCTCCCGCCCGGCTGAAGCGGTCGATTACTTGCCCGTACTCGCCGGCAACCGCCTCGCAGATTATATTCCAGGTATATTTTTCGGCCATTCTTTTACGGGCGGCCTCACCCATTTGCCTGGCCAGCGCCGGACTGTCCAGCAGCTTTTCCAGAGCGGCGGCAAGGCCGTCCACGTCCCCGGGCGCGACCAGCTCCCCGGTGAGGCCCGGAACGATGATATGAGGTATCTCTCCCACCGCGCTGGCGATAACCGGCAGGCCGGAGGCACCGGCCTCCATAGCCACGTTGGCGGCGCCCTCGGACAGCGAGGGCAACACAAAGATATCAGCGGCATTCATGAGCCGCGGGATATCCTTGCGCCAGCCGGCGAATATCACCGCCGGGGACAGCGGCGCGGCGTATGCTTCGTACTGCTTTCTCAAACTCCCCTCCCCCACGATAAGGACTTTGACGGCGGGGCGGCGGGGCAAAACGCGGGCGGCGGCCCGGAGCAGATAGCCCACGCCCTTGACCAGGTCCAGTCGTCCGGCGTAGAGGACAACCGTGTCCCGCTCGCCGATGCCGAGGCTTTCACGCAGTCCGGCGGGGGGCGGGGCGGGATGGAAAACGGCGGTATCCACGCCGCGGGTGATGGTGAAGGCTTTAGTTTTATCCAGCCCGATGCTCTCGCCCTGTTTCATGAGCTGCGAGCTCATCAGGTGAACGCCGTCGGCCAAATTCAAAATGCGTTTGAGAACTAATTTCGTATAAAGACGGCCGGCCAAATCCACCAAACGGCTGCCGTAAAACCAGGCCACGCCGGGCAGGGCGTCCGTGCCGGCGATAACGGGAATACCGGTCTTCCTCAACCAGAGCACCGGCAGGGCCGTAAGATAAATGGCGTGACTGTAATAGAGCACGTCCGGCCGCCAGTCCCGGCACAATTTCTTTATTGCCCGGCTGAAAGAGAACAACTCAGGAACAGGGTAACGTATTTTGGGGAAGATGAAAAGGGGGGAAAGGCGGCGCACCGCCACCCTATCGCCGAAAGATTCGGCGGAAGACTGGCCCCGCCATCTGACCGAGATAATCTTAAACTCATGGCCCCGCTCCGCCAGCTGCATCGTCTGGCGAAAATCGAACACGCCCTGCTGCGCCTCAACGGTGCGGGCGTCCAGCGAAGGAAACCAGGGCAAAACCATAGCTATTTTCATCGTTTCAATATCTTGCCGGAACAGCGGAATACCGGCCAGTCCGGCGTCAACGGTTCCATTGTAGTGGTCACGGCGTTCCAATACAAGCGGGCCAGCTTTAGTTCTTCAGCACATAAACATAGTCCCGGACTTCCACCAGGTCCGGATTATTGCACGGCCCCCGGGTATAAACAAAAGACATCTTGTAGTCGATTAAAAATTTGGTATCCACGCAGCCGCCGGCCAGAAACGCCGCCACGGCTTCATCGTTGGGGGTGGCGGCTTCATGGATGCGGGAAAACACCAGCTTGCCGGTCACGGCGATAAAGGCGGTGGCCTTCCACGGGTCCACGGCCGCTTTACGGTATTCCGGGCCCAGGTTGTCCTTTATCCAGACGAAAGCCTGGTAGTCCGTATCATCAATCATGTGATAGTAAGGCTGCTGCCGGTGGTCAGGAATGCTGACGAAAAGCGTAACGCCCACCAGCGCCAGGCAGGCCAGCCAGCCGGCATAGCGGAACGGGCGCGTATTTTTAGTACGGGCCGCCAGCCAGCGGTTATAGCCGATATCCTTGATCCAGGCCAGCCCCGCCCCGGCCACGATGCCCAGCAGCAGCAGCATGAAAAGCAGCCCGCGCTCGTATAAAATGGAAAGCCCGTAATGGTAAGTATAGAAAACCGCCAGCATCAGCGAGACGACCAGCAGGCCGAGGACCAGCCCGAAGTTTTCTTTCCCCCGCCGCACCGCCAGCACGAAAGTGCCGAACAATCCCAGCGTCACCGGGATATAGCCATAAGTCTTGATAATCATGGGGAGGTCGACATAGGCCGGCAGCGGCTGCGGCGTGAACAGGTTTTTGGCCGCGTCTATCACCGTGTTGTATATCCAGGGGAAGGGGGCCAGGAAAGGCACGAGGACAGCCAGAACTATACCCAGACAGCGGAGATAGCCGCCTTTATGTAAATTAAGCAGCGCGTAAGGGAAGACGATGAGTAAAAGACATACCGCCGACGGGGGATGAAGCATGACCAGAAAACAGGTGAAAACAAAGATTAACAGGTAGCTCCACCAGCTCTGGAAATAAAAAGCTAAAAAGAGAGCCAGCAGGACAAAAGGCAAAGCCAGGGAAACGGGCAGCAGAAAAGCCGGGCCGAGTATCCCTACGGTGGTGGGGATGAGGCAGGTAAAGAAAGCGGCCTCCAGCCCAAAGCCCAGCCGGCGCGTTAAAACATAGGCGGCCAACGCCGTGAACATCAGGATAACGGACGGGAAAAAGCGGAAGATGGTCAGCCAGGACAAACCGGTAATGCGCTGGAACACCGCCCAGAATACCTGGAAATTAATCTCCATATTGGAGCTCAGCTCCAGCGGCGCTCCCCCGGACAGGACGTTAGGGTAAGCGATGGTGCCCGCGTTTTGCAGGCCTTCCGTCCGGGCGAGGTTCAACCATTCGTCAATGTGGAGGGGGTAAGCGTATGACTGGTGGGGAATAAACGCGATATAGAAAGCCAGCGCCAGTACCGGCAACAACAGAAAGGCAGACCTGGAAACAGAATGTCCGTTTTCCTGCTGCATTTAGTTTTCTCTTATCTCAATCGCTGCCCGTATAATGGAATATTTTTATCTCAGAGGTATCCGTGATGTCCGCGGAGTTCAGGGCGGGGTCCGAGCTATAGACCAGCTCATAGTCTGACACCGCATCCAGAGCGACCGGGCTGACAAACGGGTCCTGCCCCACGAGAAGACAGTTTTCCGAGGCATGTTCCGCCATGTAGTCCAGAGCATCCTGGTAGCTGGTGGCTTCATAGGCATCGGTAAGCAGGCGGTACTGATAACCATCGTCGGTAGCCCTGTCTTCATAGGTGACTACCAGCGGAGCAACATCAGATACCGCTTCGCCGTTAAAATTGTACAGCCTGACCATTAGCGTACGGTAATACTCCGGATAGTAGAGAATCGCGGGCACAAGCTGGTTATTATTATCCACATAATAATAAACACCGGCGAATTCGTTCTGGGACCTGTCCGCCCAGGTAACTACCGCCGAGAACTTGGAAAGGAGGCTGGTCAAATCATAATCGATGATAACGTAGGAGGAATCCAGCTCTTGGCGGATTTCATCGCGAGTGGCATCGTCCCCGGAAAGGAAGAAAACGGCCACTTTTTGTATCGGCTCAGTGGCCTGGGCGGGATTGGCGTTGGGCAGACGGCGGGCGGTGCGGGATATCCAGTAGCCGTAGTCCCACCAGGCGGTAACGCCGTAAGCGGAATCCGGGTAAACGAAATTCGGGCCGGAGGCGGCCGGCTCGTAGATGTCATAGTACACCGAGGGGTCGCCAAAGGGCTCGGGGGTGTTATCGCGCATCCAGACAAGCGAGGCCTGCCAGGCGTCCGAAGGGGCGTAATATACGTGAGAGGCCGTGTCTTTGGCCCGGGTGATATTCCAGAAGAAGACCAGGAAGAACACCGCGATGACGGCCAGAATGACATTGACGTGATAAATGGAGAAGCCGCTTTCTTTCCTGGGCTTTTTCTTTTCCAGCTTGAGCGCCGCCGCTTCCTGACGCCGGAGAGTCACTTTCTTCAATCCGGCCTGCCAGATTATCTGCCAGGAAATATAAGCGGAAAGCAGGGAGAGATTGACGACCAGGTAATAGCAGAAACGGCGCTGGATGAGGGTGGCGATGAATATCACCAGCGTCCAGAAAAAGAAAAACAGCAGGGTTTTATCTTCAGCGCGGTTTTTGATATAAAGCCAGACCAGGATAAAGAAGGCGATAATGCCGAACCCGGGAATAGGCCAGCCCCGGATGAGGAAAAAGCTGGTGGTAAAGTTGCCCCAGGCCAGCCCGGTGGTAAAATAGCCGTCCGGCGCAAGCAGGGGCTGCATTTCCATAGTGGTGGCCGCGGTGGCGCCGCTGGGAAGGAAGATGAACTTAAACCTGTCCATGATGATATTAAAAGTGGACGGGGCAACGGCGTAAAAAACGGCGATAAAGGCCGCCCCCAGCCCCACCACCACCAGCGGATAAAAATAAGGCCGCCAGCGCAGCCGGGTCACCAGCCAGGAAACAGCGGAAAGCGCCGGGGGCACCAGCATGGCGACGACCAGGCCGATAACGATGTAACCCGGCATAGAGAACGGCAGGCAGATTAACAGCGCCACGAAAAACAGGGTGAAGCCAGCGATGCCCAGATAGTCCGACGACCTTTTCTTGAGGTGGTCGATGATAAACTGGACGACGAAATAGAGGGTGATGATAAAGACAAAAAGCGACGCGCCCTGCCAGGTAAGCAGGTAAAGCGCCAGGAAAAAGCCCCCCAGCAGGCCGAAGAGAAGAGGCTTAAGGGCCGGCTTAAAGTCCCGCCGCCGGAATTGCCCCCAGGTAAGCTGCCTGGCGCCGGCGGTCTTGACGGCCAGTATCAGAAAGAGCGCCGCCGTCATGCTGAACAGCGTCTCGGCGACATGATAGTCCGTAAACCCAAGAATGGAGCGCCCCAGGAACTCGCCGGGCATCACCACCATCAAAGCGGCGGCCAGCAGACCCACGGCGCGGTTAAAAAGCGTTTTACCGAGGAAATAGGCGGGGATAACGGTGAGGGCGCCGAGCACGGCCGGGAAACACACACCAACGACGTCGATAAGGTGCTGGCTGGGCGAACCAAGACCAAGCAACCAGGAGATGAAAGCTATCATCCAGTTAAAAAAGGAAAACCCGACGGCGCCAGGATTGCCGGGATAAATGCGGTAAACGTCTATGCCGGTGACATGGGGAAAATTATAGACCCAGTTGTCCACCATACGCATGAAGGTGTAGGAATCGTTGCTGGCATACTTTATCCCCTCGTCAGTAAAAATCTGATGGTAAGGCAAGGCGATGCGGAAGAGCAGGGAAAGAACGATAAAAGCGATAAGCGCCAGCGGGATGTACCACCGCGGGCTGATAGAAGGTAACTTCACACCAGGCTCCCTTCAAGCTATTTTTATATTTAACCACCTGCTGACAGCTAATGTCAATCAATTGCACCAAAGTACCGGGGCGCACTATTGCCAGAACACGGGGTTTAGGCTATAGTTACCTTAAAATGGACAAAAGGGCAGAAGCCAAGGCTTTACAACGGCTGTTTACCGCCATCCTGGTGCTGGCGACGGTGGGAGCGCTGGCGGTACTCATCTATAACATTACGGCGGGGCCGCCGGAGACACTGACCGAGTTCTATATCCTCGACGGGGAGGGGAGGACAGCGGACTATCCCTTCCAGCTCAAGGCGGGGGAAGAGGCGAGCCTGACGCTGGGCATCATCAACCGGGAACAGGCGACCCTAAGCTACCGGGTGGAAATCAATATCAACGGCGCGCCCGAAGATATCCTGGGGCCGATAACGCTGGCCGCCGACGAAAAACATGAGCAGCAGGTTACTTTCACCCTGGAAAACCCGGGCCAACAGCAAAGAATAGATTTCTTTCTATACAAGCAGGGGCAGGACGAGGTGCTGGAGTCCCTCTACCTGCTGGTCAACGTGACGGAATAAAGCCGTTTTTTAGTACATGCCGTATTCTTTAGCGGCCTGCATGAACACGCGGAAGTTCTCCGGGTTCTTGGTCTCCGTGGCGGAGCAGCCGCCGGCCAGAACGTAGCCGCCGCCGGGCGCACAGTCCTCGATAAGCTGGCGGCAGCAGTCCTTGACCTGCTGGGGCGTGCCGGCAATCATCAGGGAGGCGGGGACATTGCCGCTGATGCAGCACTTATCACCCACGGCTTTTTTGGCTTTGGCCATATCCGTGCGGTCGAACATCCAGGTCACCCAGCCCTTGGGGAAATCGCCGTAATAATCAAGCCGCTGGTTGTGCCGGCCCTCGGCGAAAAGCGAAACCATGATGCCTTCCTCAATTAAAGCGTCCACGACCCGCTTCAGGCTGGGCCAGTAGAACTTCTCAAACTGCGGGCGGGACATGAAAACATCATCGCCCTTGTGCAGGGGGAAGCTGACCTGAAAGCCATTCATGGCGTTAACGCCTTCAATCAGCCGGGCGATGTGGATTTTGGTCACCACCTCGATGGCTTCAAGCAGCTTCTCCGGCTTGCGGAACATATCGATAGCGATACCGGAGGTGCCGCGCAGATTATCGGCAATAAGGTCGAACGGCGCGCTGCCCATGCCGCCCCGCCCCATGGGGAAACCAGCTTCCAGGCACTCTTTAGCGAAGACCATATTCTCCGCCTGCTGCCTTTCCAGCTCCTCTCCGGCGGCGATGAATTTTTTAAACGACTCCCGCACATCCGGGCGGATGAAGGGATAGACGGCCACCAGGGGCATACCGTTGATGTTGGTCATGTGCGGGAAATGCTGCCAAGGCTCCGCCGCGCCGACGGTCCGCGGGGTCAGCACCCGGAAACCGAAGTCGCCGGGGTCATCGATAAAGCGGTCGTACTCATCGGGGGACATATACTGCTTCTCGTTATACTGGTAGGTGGTGGCATCGTCGCCCAGGCCGTGGCCGGGCCAGGAGTACTGGTGGTAATCCAGGATATCGAACACCTTGCCGGAAAAAGCCAGGCCGATGCCGCCGTAGCTGTCCATATCCTCATAGAAGTCCCACATGAACTTGCTAGACGCCTCACGGGCAGCTTTGTAATCATACATGATTTTCTTGAAATTATAGCCGGAGTAATAGGCCGGATAGCCCCCCAACGGCAGCGACACCGGCACGCGGTCCGGTTTTTCACACATACTGGCCGCCAGCTGGCGCTTGACCCGCTCGTGGTAAAGCTTCTCCGCTTTAGCGTCACGGAACTTAACGCCGACGGGATGGATATAGTCCTGGAGCCGCTGCTCCCGTTTTTCTTCCTTAGTCAAATCCGACCATGGTTTTTCCATATTTAATCCCCCTGCCGCAGGCTGCATTATTAAGCGCCGGACCGTACCCGCGCTATGGATAATGTACTACAGAAAACGACTAATATTCAATAACGCCCGGATTTACAGCCCGAGAAAAAAGAGGAAAATACAGGCGGAACACATGGTATAATATGGCCGGAAACAAAACGCCGGGGAGGAAGGTCATGGCGCCGTCAGAAAAACAGTATGAAATCATACAGACCAAATACGAGGGCGGGGATAAGGTGAGAACGAGGCTGAATTTCCAGGGCACGCTGGAACAGGCCAAAGCAAAGGCCACGGAGGAGGCGAAGCAGAACATCGGGGTACGGTATGCCGTGTTCGCCGAGGGGAGCATGGTAGCAGACTTCCAGGCCTACTACCGCACCACCATCACCTGCCCCAAGTGCGGGGAAATAATACCGCTGGAATAGCGGACGGCGGACGGGATACTTCAGGGAGTTTTCACTTCACCACCCGCTAAATAACCCAAGCCGGAATACCTGGGTCCCGAACCCGTATCGCGGTACGGGTTCACCATAAACGGGGCAAGCTTGCATCGGGATGGTTAATCGGCAAGAGATGCTACCGATGTGCGCGGGCGGCGGCACTATCCAAATCCTAACGTGAGCCAGTTAATCCCGGGGCCGGCATTTTACGGAATGCCGGAAACCAATGAAAACGTAAGGAGAACCGGCGGCAGATGAAGAATATTTTAAAAAAATGCTTACCTGTAATTCTCCTGGCGGTATTACTCCTCTGCGCCGTCCCGGCGACGCCGGTAATGGGGTGGGGGGCGGTAGTCGACGCCTCAGAAGTGCACCAGCTTATCCTCAGGACAGCCTATAATTTCCTGAGCAGCGACCCGGCTTTCAATCCGGAAATCTTCCCGACACTGGAAGAAATCCTGGCTAACGAGGGTGTGACGGAATGGGTGAGCGGCAACGGTCCCGGCCCGGACGCCGAGAACGCCAACTCCCCGTGGGCCGACCACTGGTATAACGCCGATGCGCCCGGCAGCAAGGGCAACGCCCCCAACGCCGTCAAGCGGGAGTTCCAGGACTTGCTACAGTTCATGCTGGACATCAAAATCGGCTCCGGCATTACCCAGAGCTCCTCGCCACAGCACGCCGCCGCCTGGGGAGCGCATTTCCTGGCGGACGTGGAGACACCCTTCCATACCAACGGCGTTTCCCGCGAGGAAATCCTGCGTATTTACAACGCCCAGGGCGGGCACGGCGCCAGCAGCATTATCCTCGACGCAGATATAGTGGGGTCGCTGGACTTCTGTTACCGGTGCGTTTTCGACCCGGACTGGGATTTCAAACCTGAAATCGAGGCTTTCCTGGCGAGGACCGACCCCATGGCGGACTGGTTCGACCCGTGGTACAACAACGGCGCGACCGACATTTCATCCAGCCACGTGCTCTGGGAGGGGTTTGCGGGCAATATCAAGACCATCCCCGCGGTAACCACCTACAGCCCGGGCTGGAAGAACTGGGAGAATAAAACCCCCGTTTATGACCTGGCCACCATCGCGGCCAACCAGGCCGGGCAAGCCGCCGCTTTTGCCGAACTGGCGGCGGAAAACTCAAGGCGTACCCAGCTGGCCGGGCTGAACAACCCGGAAGCCTGCGTGGCGGTCGCGGCACAGCGCGTGGCCAGTCTCTGGCGGGCCGGCTTTACGGCGGTTTCCCCGTGGCTGGAAGTAACCGTGCCGGATGCAACCAAACCCAACGAATTTAAGATAACAGGGCATTTTACCAATACAGGCAGCGGCCAAGCGTCCCAGGTCAAAGCTAAACTGACCGTTACCGGCGGCACCATCTCCGGCGGCGATACCAAGAGCGCCCCGGACGCCAGCGCCGGAAACACTTCTGAAATTTCCTGGAACGTCAAGGCGAACAGCGCGGACGGCTGCTCCCTGCGGCTGGACGTGGTCTACGATTACAGCCAGCCGGACATGCAGTACGCTTCCGTCCAGGACCGTACCGGCCAAGTACAGCCCGCGGCCACTACCCCCGCCGATAACGGCCTGCACTCCACGGTCATCCTCATCAACGGCTCGTCACAGATAAAAGGCATCTCCTTCATGGGCTTCGTCAACCTTATAGCCAACGCGGTGGAAAGCCTGCCCGACGAGGGAGTAGAGGTAGCCCTTTACGGCTACGGCAAGGGCCCGTATTACGGCGAGGAAAACTGGTACGGCCCGGTGTCCCCGTTCCTATCTCCGGCGGCCCTGAGCCAGGCATTGAGCGGCATCCCGGACAGTGACGCCGAAGCACTCGGCGGAGCGCCGCTGGCAGCCGCCATCACGGGGGCCGGGCAATATCTCCAGACGGGCGCCAAAGGCACCACCGGCTCCATTATTTTACTCAGCCCGACCAGCGTGGACACGACCGGGGGCGACCCGGAGGCGGCGGTAAAAAGCCTGACCGCCGGCATAGAATACGATAACTGGAACCCGTTTATCGAAAAAGCCTTCGCGGCGGGCATCCCCGTTTCCTTCCAGGTGGTGGGGGTGAACGTGGCTTCCGCCGCCGACGAACAGGGTCTGAGAGACCTGGCGGCCGCCGGGAACGGCAGCTATTTCAACGTCAGCAATATGAACCAGCTGGGGGCGACGCTGGCCAAGGCAATAGAACAAGGCATGCAGGACGCCGGCGCTTCCGATAAATTCCAATTCGAGTGGTGGTGGTTCGCGGCGGGGGGAGCCGTTTTATTACTGGTAATAGCACTTATCACCGGCACCCGCCGCAAACAGCCGGTGACCGTTAACGCCGGGGCATATACCCCACCTGCCCGGCCGTCATATACCGCCGCACCGCCGCCGGTGATGAGCCCGCCCACCGCGGCGCCGGTTATAGAGGGGCTTTTCTGTCCCAAATGCGGCGCACAGGCCCAGCAGAACGCCAACTTCTGCACGCGCTGCGGGGCAACGCTGGAGGCTACAGCGACCGCCGCACCGGCCGTCCCTAGCAATATTTACTGCACGCATTGCGGCAACACCATCCCGGCGGACAGCGCTTTCTGCAATCGGTGCGGCACGGCTACCACCCCGGGGACCAGCCGGACCCAACCGCCGCCCGCGGCCCCGGCCACGGCCGGCAAGTCATACGCCGCGTGGTGGCTACTGGGGATTTTCCTGGGGATTATCGGCGGGGTGATTGCATGGTCGTCTTTGAAGAACGAAAACCCGACGGTCGCCCGGCGCATATTGATGTTCGGCCTGTTCATCACCCTGGTGGTGTTCATGGTGGTGACGCAGAACATGATTTAGGGATTAGGGGGAAGAGGGAAGGGGATAGGGGGATTATTTGCGCGGAAAGAATTTCTTGTCCACGGGGTAGTCCACCTTGTTTTCCCCTATCATGGCCGAATATTCCGGGGTGATGGGGCAGTTAACGAAGAAAAACGGCGTGCCGACCCTCTTGTGAATAATGGGACAATGCACCAGTCCCGCCGGGATATGCACCGCCGTGGTCTTATCGATAATGATTTTCTCCCCTTCCTCACCCAGATAAAGCTCGGACTCCGCGTCATAAGCCTTTAAGTCATCGGAACAGGGCACGAAAACAAACACCTCGGCGAAGTCGTGCTTGTGCGCGTCTTCCTTGCCCTGAAAAGGCACGCTGACGTGGGTAAACCGTATCTGGAAATTCTCGCCTTTGGGGAGGGCATAGAATATCATGCCTTTGAAGGGCGGGTAGATGCTATCGCGGACAATTTCCGAGGACTTCAAATAATCGTATTTAGCCATTTTTCACTCCTGCTCACAATTTACCGGCAATCCAGCATAATGCCTGATTTTACGCCATCGGCGGCGCGGGGGGCAAATACCGGCGAATGCCCGGCGCCAGCTTTAAAAACAGATATATTGATACTTCTATCAAATCTTTTTTATTGTAAAATTGGGCCGCTTGTGTTATTAATAGAATTGAAATCATTATAATCCCGCCGGCAAACAGGAGTATTTCGCAGGTAAAGCATACTATTCCTGCATTTTAGCGTGTTCTTTATTCATCACCAAGGAGGAGATTAATTCCATGAAAATAAGCGTAATCGGGGCAGCGGGGTATGTGGGGTCCAACGTGGCCATAGTCCTGGCACTGCAGGGGCTGGCCGATGAAATAGTGCTGGTAGACCCCTACAAGCAAAACCTGGTAATACATATGGCCATGGACGCCGGCACCGCGGTAGCGGATAACGGCGTGGTCATGCGCGCCGGGGACTTTCCTGAAATCAAAGACTCCAACATCGTCATCGTCACCGCGGGCGCGGCGCAGGGCGTAATCGCCTCCCGCATGGAAATGCTCCCCAAGAACCTGCCCATTATCCGGGACATCGCCAACGATATTAAAAAGTACGCCCCCGGGGCCATCGTCCTCACCGCCACCAATCCCGTCGACCCCCTCAACTACGCCATGTACCGCTTCACCGGCTTCGACCGGCACAAGGTAATCGGCTACTCCACCAATGATTCCATCCGCTTCCGCATGATGCTGGCCCAGGAGCTCGGCCAGTCAGCGGACGCCGTCGAAGCCTTTGTCATAGGCGAGCACGGCGAAAGCCAGGTACTCGTCTGGAGCTCGGTAAAGGTCAACGGCAACCCGGTCAACATCGACAGCGCCACGCGGCAGAAGATACGCGCGGAAATCCCCAATATCCTGCGCCGCTATGAAGAGCTAAAGACCGGACGCACTGCCGGCATAACCTCCGGCGTGGGGGCGGCCAGGGTGGTCGAGGCCATCGTGGAAAATACCCATGAAACATTCCCCTGCTCGGCAGTGCTGGACGGGGAATACGGCCAGCATAACCTGAGCATGGACGTGCCGATGGTGCTGAGCAGCGGCGGCATTTATGAAATCCAGGAACTGGAGCTGGAGCCGGAGGAGCAGGCGGGGCTGAAAAACACACTGGCGGTACTCCAGCCGGCTATGCGCCAGGTGGATGAATTTTTGAAGTCGTAACTATTTAAGGAACGGAATATCCGATAGCGGATTATTATAGCTAATCCAACAAATACAGGAGGAAACAAATGGCAGCAAACACCAGATTTCCCCATCTGCTGGCACCGGGACAGATAGGGAAGATAAAAACCAAGAACCGTTTTATCAAGACCGCTAACGGGACGTCCTTCATTGAGCGGGACGGCTTCGTGGGCGACAGGGCAATTGCTTATTATGAAGCACTGGCCAAGGGCGGCATCGGACTTTTGATAGTGGAGTCCTGCGGTGTGGAGTTCCCGCTGGCCTGCCAGCACGTGGACGCCCAGTTCCGCCTCAGCGACGACAAGTATATCCCGAGCTATGCCGAGCTGGCCAAGGCCGTGCACGCGCAGGGCTGCCCGATAATGGTGCAGTTCCAGCACGCCGGGCCGTGGAATCCCACCGGCCTGCTCCCGAAGCGCGACACCAAAGCGGCTTCCGCCATGACGCGGGAAGAGCTGCCGGGGCCGGACTTCGAGATTTGCCGCGCCATGACCCACGAAGAGATGAAAGAAGCCGAGGAAACGTGGATAAAAGCGGCGGTGCGGGCCTGGAAAGCCGGGTTCGACGGCGTGGAAATCAACGGCGGCACCTGCCACCAGATTAATACCTTCCTTTCCCGCATCTGGAACAAGCGCGAGGACGAGTACGGGCCGCAGAGCCTGGAAAACCGCGCCCGCTATATGACGGATATCATCCAGGGCGTGAAGCAACGCTGCGGGCCGGACTTCACGGTTACCTGCCTGATCAATATCCGGGAATACAATCACCCCAAGGCCACCACGATGGAAGAAGGCGTGGGGCTGGCGAAAATCATGCAGGATGCCGGCGCCGACGCCATACAGTGCCGGGCGCACATCTACGGCCACCGCGAAGGCCTGCTGCAACCCGATAGACTACTTTACCCCGAAGCGCCGCCGTGGCTGAAAACCGACCTGGGCGACCTGGACTGGAGCAGGAAGGGACACGGGGCTACCTGGCCGCTGGTGGTAGCCGTAAAAAAGGTGGTAACCGTACCGGCCTGGGCGGCCGGGCGTCTCGATGCCCCGCTCGGCGAGAAATTCCTGCGGGAGGGCAAGCTGGACTTCGTGCCCATGGTGCGCCGCCTGCTGGCCGACCACGAGCTGCCGAATAAAGTCATCAACGACCGGATGGAAGATATAAGGCCCTGCTGCGGCTGTCTGCACTGCATGGACGTGCGCAACCGCAACGAGTGCATCGAATGCCGGGTCAACCCGGACCTGGGCAAGGAGCGGCAATACGTGATAAAACCGGCCGCCAAGAAGAAGAATGTCATGGTGGTGGGAGGCGGCCTTTCCGGCATGCAGGCGGCCCTTACCGCCGCGCAGCGCGGCCATAGCGTGACCCTGTACGAAAAGAGTCTGAAACTCGGCGGGCTGGTACCCATCGCCGCCCTGGTCAAGGACCTGGAAACCGATGTTTTACTCGACCTGCTGGCCTGGTACAAACGCCAGCTGAAAAAAGAGGGCGTAACCATAAAGGTGAACAAGACGGTGGATGTGGACTTCATTAAAGAAAAGAAGCCGGACACGGTCGTGCTCGCCCTGGGCGGGACGGTCGTCATGTTCCCGAACCTGCCCGGCATCAACCGGAAGAACGTGATGGACCTCACCAAGCTGGACAAGCTCCTGATGATTCTCGGCCCCAAGATGTCCGACTGGGGCGCGGGCATCATGATGCCCGGCGTGGGCAAACGCGTCATCGTCATGGGCGGCGAACACCACGGCTGTGAAATAGCCGAGTGGCTGACCAAGAAAGGCCGCCAGGTCACTATCTGCCATACCACGGAAAACTTCGCCGAGGGCATGACGGTTGACGACAAGCTGCGGCTGCTGCCCTGGTACGAGCGGAAGGGCGTCAAGCTCTACGGCGGCGTCAAGTACGAAGAAATCAACGAGAAAGGCCTGGTTATCACCACCAAAGAAGGCCAGAAAATACAACTCGAGGCAGACACGGTCATGCCGTCCCTGTTCCTCAAACAGAACCTGGACATGGCCGACAAGCTGAAGGGCATCGTCTCCGAAGTATATACCGTCGGGAGCTGTTTCAAACCGGAACCGGACCTGATGGTAGACGCCACCAGAGCCGGCGCGGAGGCGGGACACAAAATTTAAGAAAAGAGATTATCCATATCCGGATAATAACTACGATGGATAACGAAAACAGCGAAAACAAATTCGATACTATAATCGTCGGCGCCGGGCCGGCCGGCACCACGGCGGCGCTGGTCCTGGCCAAAGCCGGGCTGAACGTCCTGCTGCTGGAGCGCAGCTCCAGTCCGGGCAGCAAGAACGTCTTCGGGGGGATACTGTACACCACGGTGCTGAACCGGCTTGTTCCCAACTTCTGGGAAGAGGCGCCGGTGGAGCGGCATATCAAGGGCATCAAGATTTACCTGGTATCGCCGCAGAACGCGGTATCCATCGGCGTGGAGAGCGAAGAGCATAACCAGCCGCCCTACAACAACAGCTTCACCGTATCACGCGCGGCCTTCGATAAATGGTACGCCTCCAAGGCGGAGGAGGCCGGCGCAATGCTGCTGCTGAACACCCAGGTGGACGACCTGCTCCGGGTGAACGGCAAAGTGGCGGGGGTGAAGGTGCGGGGGGAGGAAGGCGAGCTTTACGCCGATACCGTAATCCTGGCGGACGGGGTAAACTCCATACTGGCGGAAAAGGCCGGTTTGAGAAAAAGCTACGTACCGCGGCAGGTATCACTGGGGATGAAGGAAATCATCGAGCTGCCGCGGAATGTCATCGAAGACCGGTTCGGCATCAGCGGGGACGAGGGCGTGGAGATAAAATACATGGCGGGGGACGCCACCAAGGGCATCTGGGGAGGCGGCAATATCTACACCAACCAGGAAAGCGTTTCCCTGGTCACCTGGCTGGCCCTGGACCCGCTGATAAAAAGCAAAAGAAAGTCGACCGAGCTCTTCGAGCAGTTCAAGGCGCACCCCTTCGTGAAGAACTATATCAAGGGCGGCAAAACGGTAGAGTACCAGGCGCACCTGGCCCCCGACGGCGGCTACGACGATACACCCAGGTACTTCACCGACGGGCTGGTAATAGCCGGGGACGCCGCCCGCTTTTTAAACGCGTCCCTCCATTACGAGGGGACCAACTTCGCCATGGCGTCCGGGGAAGCGGCGGCCAAAGCCATCCTCCACGCACGCGGGCTGAACGACTACTCCGCGAAGTCGCTGGCCTACTACCAGAAACTGCTGGAAAAAAGCTTCGTGATGAAAGACCTCAAGCGCTACCGCAAGATGAACCACTTCGCGGAAAAGAACCCGGAGTTCTTCGGCCCCTACTTCGACGTTATCACCCAGGCGGCCGTGGACTACTTCGCGGTAAAAGAGACGCCCAAGCGGAGCCAGGAATGGCAGATGATTAAGGATTTCCGCAAAAACCTGGGCAAAGCGACCAAGTCAAGATTCCCGCTGCTCGGCTTCTGCTGGAGATGCCTGAAGGGAGGGCTGTCTTTCCTATGAAAATAGACGATAAACTGGCACTGGACCTGTTCCACGTGGACAAGCAGGCACACCTCCAGATAAAGCCGGAAATCTGCCGGAAATGCCCGCACAAGGCCTGCACATACGTCTGCCCGGTGGAAAACTATACCATCAACGGCGAGGACGTGGTGCTTTCCTGGGAGGGCTGCCTGGAATGCGGCACCTGCCGCATCGTGTGCGACCAGGGGTCGCTGACCTGGGACTATCCCCAGGGAGGCTACGGGATTCTCTACCGCCTGGGTTAAAAAAGAGTAAGCGTGGTAAAAAAATAATAAACTAGCTACAGCACGATATTAAAGGATGTGAGAGCCATGAAAAACTTAAAGTTTCCTTTCGTGATGCTGGTTGAACTGGGGATACTGGCCGCGTTCATAGCGTTCCTGGTGTACCTTTTTCCCACGCTCGACCCCAAAGGCTATATATACTACGGGGACGCGCCGCACGTGGCCTATCTACAGCAATACGTTTCCTACACGGCGGTGACGGCAATCCGCTGGATATTCTACATCGTCACGGCGGCGGCGATACTATTCATGCTGGTCACCATTATCGGCGAGCTTATCCGCTGGCGCATCAACCAAGGCCGTCAGCCGCATCACCTGCCCGAAGGCAAGCCCGGCGATGAGCAGGTAACCCGCTTCAACGGGCATTTCAAGATTCAGCACTACCTGATAATGATATTCGTCACCCTGGCGGGCATTATAGGGCTGCTCCAGGCCTTCCCGGACTGGGGGGCGGGGAGCAATTTCCTCAACAACATCTGGGGGAGCCTGGCGGACAAGCGGCATTTCCACCACTACTTCGCGTATGTAGTTGATTTTACGGTGTTCTATTTCCTCTTCTACCTGGCCTACAAGTTCTTCATTAAAAAAGAGAAGATGCGCGCCATGCTGCCCGGGTGGAAAGACATCGTGGATATGATTCACATGAACCTCTACATCTTCGGCTTCGAGAAAGAGGAGCCGGACTACGACCGCTTTACCTTCGGGCAGAAGATAGACTTCTTCATCATCCTTTTCGGCATACCCACCCTTTCGGTGACCGGGCTGGCCATGCACTATACCACCGTCTCCCAGCACATCATCGGCGGACTGGGGATAGCCATTGCGGCGGTAATTCACCGCAGCGTGGCGCTGTTCCTGGCCTGGTTCGTCTTAAGCGTGCATATTTACTACGCCCACCTTTCGCCCGACCTTTTCCCCATCAATACCGTTATCCTCACCGGCAAAATGCCGAAATCCCGCTATAAGGCGCTGTTCCCGCTGGACAGCGAACGCACGGAAGGCGACAAGTAGATTAACGGGGAAACAGCGCCAGCCGGCTGGAGCTTAAGCTAATGAATCTGAGTAAAGTCGTTCACGCCAATTTCGGCTCCGATTTACTTATCCGCGATAGATACAGCGCCAGGGAAAAACTGGCGGGACATCTGACGCTGGCGCGCCCTTTATTCCTGCTTTTAACGCCGCTCAATGCCGCCAGCGCGGCCGTTTTAAGCATCCGGGGGCTGCCGTCCTGGGGCTTATGCCTGGCGGGTTTTTTCACCGGGGCACTGGCGGCGGCCGGAGTCAATATTTTCAACCGCTGGGCGGACCGGGAGAGGGACAAAACGCTATGGCCTTCCCGCGGCATCCCCAGCGGGCGGGTAAAGGCGGGGGCGGCACTGGGTATTGCGCTGGCCTCTTACGCAGCCGCCCTGGCGCTGTGCTGGATTTACTTCAATCCCACCGCTTTCTTTATCCTGCTGGGGGCGGAGGTGCTGGGCTCATTGTATTCCACGCACCTGCGGGATAAAATAGGCTACCTTTCCCTGCCCCCTATAGAGGGGCTGATATTTCTCTGCGGCTGGGCGTGCCTGGCCCCGGAAACGGTATTCACCACGGCGCTGCCCTGGTACTTATACCTGCTGGGGGCGGTATGGCAATCCGGCCACATCATGGCGCATTACCTGCTGAATATACGGTATGACAAACAAGGCAAGGCGGTCATCGCCACGCCGGCGTTCTTCAGCAAACCCTCGCCGCGGGCGGCGGCGCGAATGACGCTGGGGCTGGCGGGGCTACTGTTCATCATGAGCGTGCTGCTGCCACTGCTGACCAGCATAAGCTGGCTGTATATAGTACCGGCGGCGGCCTTCGGGCTGTACACGCTGTACCGCTGCAGGGCGTTGGCCAGCGCCGCGCCGGACACGAAGCAGGTGCACCGCGCCTGGAGCACGCTGGCTTTATACCGCATGGTAATATCGGCGGCGATAATATTAAGCATTATCGTTTATCATTAGAAAATGAAGATTTTAAAACGCGTACCACTAAACCACGAAGCCATTAAAGGCACGGCCGCCGTGAAACAGTACGACAAGGGCGCCCGGCTCTACATGCTGCCGGAGTACAAGTACTTCGCGCACAAGGTGCGGCGGCGGGGCATAAGGGCGGGGAAGGTACTGGACATAGGCACCGGCAGCGGGCGGCTGGCCATCGAGCTGGCGAAAACAAAAGGGAATGAATATGAAATCACCGGGCTGGACGTTTCCCAGGACATGCTGGCGCGCGCCAAGGAGAACGCCAAAGCCGCGGGGATGAACGGCAAGATTACGTTTATCAAAGGCAACGGCGCGGCCCTGCCCTTCCCGGACAAGTCGTTCGATTTAGTGGTCAGCTACGCGTCACTGCACCACTGGGCCAACCCGGAGCAGGTGTTTGCCGAGGCGCGGCGGGTGGTGAAAGAGGGCGGGGCGGTAATTATCCGGGACAACCGGCGGGTCTACGGCAACCCTTTCTGGGAGGTGTTTATCCGGGGGCTATCGCTGTTCATGAACAAGCGCCACCGGGACAACTGGCCCAAAGCCATTATGTCAAGCTACACCCTGCCGGAGGTGCAAGAGATTATCCATAAGTCCGGCCTGGACTACCGGGTGGGGCTGGACTTCATAAAATTCGATTTATGCGTGGAAACACCGTTAAGGAAAAACTGTTGAAGAAAAACGATTCGGTGGCGGGGATAAAGGCGGGGCTCCAGGAAAAGGGGCTGCGCATTGCGCCGGAAACAGCCGCGGCGCTGGAGGCGGGCTATAACGCCCCGGCGGTAAGCACCGGGCGGCTGGTGCTGTGTTTGGCGTCCCCGGACGGCAGCGGAGAGATGCTGCCGGTATTCATCGTGAACGGGAAACGGGGCGGCAAGTCTCCATATTCTTTAACGGAAAAAGAGCCGGGCAAATTTGAAGTACTGAAAGATAATGAAAAATACGCGGACGTTATACCCCTGCCCCGCCCGAAGTTTTATGATTTGAAGACCAGCGGCGGCAGCCCTATGAGCAAGGTGGCGGTCATCGTGGGGCCGGGGCATTTGCGCTCCGTGGTCAGCCAGAGCTGCTACTACCAGCAGACCGGGCAGGCGTGCAAGTTCTGCGCGGTGCAGTACTGGTGGAACGCCATGCCCACCAAGCAGCCGGAGCAGGTGGCGGAAACGGCCATCGCGGGGTACAGGGAGGGAGCGGTAAAGCATATTTCCCTGACCACGGCCACGTCCGATACGCCGGACAAAGGGCTGGCCAGCCTGGTGAAGACGGCGCAGCTGATTCACGCGCAGGCGGACGTGCCCATCATGCTGGAATTCGAGCCGGTGACCGACCACGCCCTATTGCGGTCGTTACTGAGCGAGGCGAAAAAAGCGGGCGTCACCACCGTTTCGATAAATATCGAGGTATTCGACGAAAAGCGGCGGGAGGAAATCATGCCGGCCAAGGGCAGGATACCCGTCAGCGAGTATATAGAAAACTGGAAGATATGCCGGGAAATATTCGGCAATAACGAGGTATCCACCACGGTGGTGGTGGGCATCGGCGAGGGCGACGCGTCAATCATCAAGGGGGTGGAAATGGCGGCCGGGAACGGGGTAATGACCTTCCTGGTGCCGCACAGTCCGGCCGCCGGCGCCGCTTACGAGGATTTTATCCCGCCTTCCGCCGATAGAATGCTTAACCTCTATGAAAAAGCGGCGGCTATCCATAAAAAGTACGGGCTGGACATGTGCGCCTGCACAGCGGGTTGCGTGCGGGGCGGCGGCTTCAGCGCCATTAAAGACGTTACCAGATTCGGGGCATAGAAAGCCTTTTATCAATTAATAATCTTAGGAGGATTAGAAATGGTAAGTTTAAGAACGTATACCACGGAAGTAGGCGTACTGGGGAGAATCAAGACGGATTTGCAGACCCACGGGGTGCTGGTGTCACCGGAGCTGCAGGACGAACTGGAGCGGGAATGGAACGCCCCGGCCATCAAGAACGGGCGGTTCGTGTTCTGCCTGAAATCCCCGGTGGACGGCCACCTGACCACGGTGCTCATCATCAACGGCAAATTCGCCGAGCACTCCCCCTTCCACCTGGTGAAAGCGGCGGACGGCGAGTTCGAGGTATGGCGGAACGACGAGAAATACACGGAAGTCGTCATGCTGCCGCGGCCGGAGTTTTATAACAGCGTCACCAGCGACGGCGTCAAGATGTCCGATATCGCGGTCATCGGCGAGCCGGACCACCTGCGCTCGGTACTGAACCAGCGCTGCGGCTACCAGCAGCTCGGAAAAGGCTGCAAATTCTGCGCTGTGGAAAGCTGGTGGGCGGGCTATACCGACAAGTCCCCCCGGCATGTAGCCGAGGTGGCGGCAGCCGCCTACAAAGAGGGCATGGCCAAACATGTCACCCTGAGCACCGGCACCAAGCTCACGACGGGCAAGGGCCTGGAAGATTTAGTGGCCACGGCGAAACTCATCAACCAGAAGGCGAAAGTCACCATGACGCTCAACTTCGAGCCGGTGACGGACTGGGCCATGCTGGAAACGCTCTTGCAGGAAGGCAAAGCGGCCGGCGCCACCACCGTGCTTTGCAACATCGAGTGCTTCGACGTGAACCTGCGGGAAGATATCATGCCGCTCAAGGGCAAGAACTCCATCGAGACCTACCAGAAAGTCTGGAAGAAATGCACGGAAATCTTCGACCACAACGAGGTCTATACCATGGCCATCACCGGGCTGGGCGAGTCCGACGACTCCATCCTCAAGGGCGTGGAGATGTGCGCGTCCCTGGGCGTGGTCTGCTCCATCGTGCCGCACACGCCAATGCGCAAAGCGGCCTACGAGGACTTCGCACCGCCGTCCGTATCCCGGATGATGTACCTCTACGAGGAAGCCCTGCCCATCTACGAACGCTACGGGCTGAAACTCTACGGCGGCACCGGCGGGATTTACACGTCGCTCAAGGGTATGTAATCGAGTAGCCAAGCAGCGAACAAAGACGAAGCCCCCTCCCTATTACGGGGAAGGGGCTTCGTTTTTACAGGTCGGCCAGGCAGCACAACCTGACAGCGAAGATATTTGTTACCTTATAAAACGTGCCAGGGTTTGTGCGTCGCACCGGTTAAATCCGCGTAAATGACCTTAAGCTCGGTATACTCGTCCAGGGTATGGATGGAGCCGTCCTTGCCGATGCCGCTCTCTTTATAGCCGCCCCAGGGCAGGCCCGGCGCAAGCATCAGGTGCTCGTTAATCCAGACCCAGCCGGCGCGTATTTCATTTGCCATCCGGATGCCTTTGGGCATATCCCGCGTCCACACCGAGGCGCACAGCCCGAAGGTATTATCGTTAGCCAGCGCCACCACCCGGTCCTCGCTCAGGTATTTCATAATGCATACCACCGGTCCGAAGATTTCCTCGCGGGCGATGGTCATGTCCTGGGTAACCCCGGTAAAGACGGCGGGCATGACGAAGTAACCCTTGTTCAGGGGCGGGGCGGCCGGCCTTTTGCCGCCCAGCACCAGCTTGGCGCCTTCCGCGACGCCGGACCTGATATACCCCTCCACCTTATCCCGGTGTTCGGCGCTGACTAAAGGCCCCATCTGGGTCTTTTCACTGGCGGGGTCGCCGACGACGATTTTACCCGCCGCCGCCACGAATTTCTCCACGAACTCATCATGGATACTTTCATGGACGTAATAACGGCCCGGCGAGGCGCAAATCATGCCGCTGTTGCAGAACGAAGCAAAGACGCCCCCCTCGACGGCGGCGTCAATATCAGCGTCCGGCAGCACGATGAACGGGTTTTTTCCGCCCAGCTCCAGCCCGACGCGCTTGACGGAACGGCTGGCGCAGGCCATGATATCCTTGCCGGTATCGCAGCTGCCGGTGAAGGCTATCTTGTCCACGCCGGGGTGCGAGGCCAGAGCTTCACCCACCGTGCCGCCGGGGCCGGTGATAACGTTGACCGTGCCGGGGGGCAAATCAACGCTCTCCAGCACCTCGGCCAGCTTAAGGGTGGAAAGGGAATCTATGCTGGGCGGCTTGATGACACAGGTATTGCCGGCGGCCAGGGCAAAGCCCAGCTTCCAGGCGACCATCAGCAGCGGGAAATTCCACGGGGTAATCAGGGCGCAGACGCCCACCGGCTCCCGCTGGATGTAGGTCAAGGCGGCGGGGTTAACGGGCACGGCGCTGCCCATAAGCACCCGGCTGACCTGGGCCGCGTACTCCAGGTTTTCCACCGAGCCACCGACGTGCATACCGCGCGCCGCGTTAATGGGGGCACCGTGGTCGAGCATCTCAATTCGGGCAACTTCCTCAAGTCGCTCCCCCAGCGCCGCGGCAATGCGGCTGACGATGCGGGAACGCTCCGCCTGGGTCTTCTGAGACCACACGGGGAAAGCGCGTCTCGCCGCCGCGACGGCTTTATCCACATCTGCCCTATCCCCCAGCGGCACCTCCGCGATTACTTCTTCATTGGCCGGGTTGACCACCGGGTAGGTCCGCCCGGATTCCGCCCCCACCCATTTACCGTTTATCCACATTTTATATTGCTGCATGTTTTATTCCTCCTGTAATCAATAAAATCGATAAAATTCAGGCTGCCAGGCCGTTTTGCCACATGGCCCGCAAATGCTTGACCAAGCCGTTGGGCGAGGCCGCGTGTTCCGGCGCAACGGTGAAGACATTGGCGCCGCATTCCATAAAAAACAAGGGGTCCGGGGCGGTGGCGGCGGTGGATACGGCGATATCCATTCCATCCGGCAAGCAGAGCCTGGCGGCCGCGGCAATCCGCCCGATAAGGTCGACCTGATACCGCTGCTGGGCGGCCGTCAGCGTGGCGGGCCAGACACCGGAAACGGACAGGGAGTCAATCCCCAGCTTTTCCACAATTCTGACAGCGGCATCGATGTCCTTAAAAGACTCCCCGATGCCGATGGTCAGACTGACGCCGGTTTTTAGCCCAAGCTCTCCGGCTTCCCGCAAAGTGCGGAGCCGGTCCTGATAGACCGGCCGCGGCGGGACCTCTAAAAGCACCCGAGCGTCTTTGGCCGGCAAGGCGCAGCAGACGCTGCTCACGCCGATTTCTTTTAGAATGACCATTTCCGGCATATTTATAGCGCCGAAATCCACCGAAATAGCGAGTCCGGTGTTTTTTCTAACGCCGTCAACGTATTGATAAAAAGGCAGGGGCAGCCGGTTTTTTCTCCAGCCGGAAACCAGGGAGACATGCCCCAGGCCGGACCGCTCCATACCAACAGTACGGGCAACCACCTCCTGAATACCGATTCTGGCCGCCGTACCATCCCAGGCCAAAACCAGCGGTGAAGATAAGACAAGGTCTCTTTGATGACCCAGCCGGCCAGCCTCGGTGGATAAATCCGTCCCCCAGCGGATTAACTCGGTAATCATGCCGGCGGGTATCATGCGGAGCTTACCTCAGGTGAGGGGGCGCGGGCCCGGCAGTAGTGGTTGATACCGCCAGTCCCGCGCTGTCTCAAAAAGGAGGAAAAAATAATGAAAATCCGTGAATTCTTAAAAAAGTATAAAAATGCAGCGCCGGGCCTCAAAAGACGCACCATTTCATACGGGAACGCAGCCATTTTGCTCCTTTCCTACCTGGGAGGCGGCACTGTTTCCCGCGCCGCCGTCGACCCCCGCAAGTACCGGGGATACCGGCTGTTCACCATATCCCGCTGACGCCGGGAATCAGGTGCCACAGCTCCGGAGACAAATATTATAACCCCGGCCGTTTACCGGGATTTTTTATGGTAAATAAAAAGCTAATAATAAAAGCTAAAAAACCAAACTAAAGGGGAAATAAAAAATAGCGCACCTCATCATCATGAAGCACGCTATTAATTAAGACACCAGCACCATTTTTTCTCCTTTCCAACCAGGGAGATAGCGCCGTTTCCCGCGCTACCGTCGATCCCGATGTAATCAGGATACCGTCTGTTCACCGTGTCCTTTTTAGGTATTTAGGTGAGACAGTTCCAGAGAAACCAATTCATATTAGCACCATAGCTATATCGCTGTCAACATAGCGCCGGTTAATGATACGTAACGGAGGCCAGTGCTGCGCGGTTTGATTTGAATCATTGCCCAGGGGCGGGATAACCGGCGCGTACCGTTTTTACAAATAGCCCGCCATAGAGTATAATTATAGCCTTAGATATGCTCGATATTCACAAGCCTGACCTCAAGAAACTCGATAATCACAAGTCGGATAAAAAACTGCTACCAACAAGCAAATAGTTACACTCAAATGCAGTTAAACTTAATAAAGTATCCCCATAGGCATACCACTAACCGTCACCCCAAACAGGATACCTTTTTTACAGAGGAGACGGTGCCGAGAGTTATTTATCCCAAAACCATACCGGAAAAAGAAGTATGTCAACCGGTTACGCGGCGGCCAGACTTAGTTACCTTGAATTTGGGAGGTTTGTTTAATCTAGATTTAGATAATTGATATTGACAATATTACCATCTGGTCTTAGCCTGGATATGATATATTAAATACAAAGAGATAGCACTGTACAGGGAATTCTAAACTACCGCCCGCAAGATAGTCATTCACTACACTATAGTTGCGGCGTAATTCTAAACCAGAGGGGTAGATCTATAAGAACAATTAGGTGTTAGAAGAATGTAATCAAGTGCCTTGATCTGCCAGATGGCAATTAGTTAAATATGCTAAAGAGGAGTAACGATAAAATTGAAGCAGCTAAACATACTAGGACTAAACTATTCGTTCCATGACAGTACTGCATGCATCGTAGTGGACGGGAAGATAGTAGCAGCCATAGAGGAAGAAAGGCTTACACGCAACAAGCATACAGACGCCTTTCCCCAGAAAGCCATCGAACGTTGTCTGGCCATAGCTGGCCTCAATCCTAAAGACATCGACGCGGTGGCAGTTTCCATCAAACCCTCCAAGAACTGGGCAAACAAGATTGTTTATGGACTGGCTCATGCGCCTAAAGCCCGACCATTCATCAAAAATGAACTCGTCACATTACTTCGCAAGCAATCACGATTCAGGGGCTGGTATAGCTATACATGGCCGCAGAATGGTCCTAAAGTTTATTTCATACCACATCATTTGTCACATGCCGCCGGCACGTTCTTAGTTTCACCTTACGAGAAAGCGGCGATAATCAGCCTCGATGGCTGGGGTGAATGGGCTACGTCTTTTATCGGGGAAGGCAAGGGTAATCAAATCACCTGTTTTTCGGAAAGCTTCTTTCCCCACTCGCTCGGCTCTTTCTACGAATCAGCCACAGAATTCTGCGGCTTTCGGCCCAATTACGATGAGGGCAAGACTATGGGGCTTGCGCCGTTCGGCGACCCCGACATATTCGGAAAGATCGTTGACGGGATAGCTAAGGTTGACGCAAATGGCGTTATCAAAATAGATTTGTCCTATTTCTATTATCAGTACCAGGGACAACAGCGTTGCTCACCAAAGTTCTCCGCGACCTTCGGCCCTCCGCGGAAAGGCAAAGAGTTTCAAGACAATCATAAGAACGTCGCGGCCGCGTTTCAAAGAGTATTGGAGGAACGGGCGTTGAACCTTTGCGCGGTGGTGAGACAAAAAACCGATAGTCGTCATCTGGTTATCGCCGGAGGCATAGCACTCAACAGTGTGATGAACGGACGTATCCTGCGGGAAGCGGGATTTGATGATATATACGTGATGCCCGCGGCGGGGGATAACGGCACCGCCATCGGGGCAGCCTATTACGTCTACAATACGATACTAAACCAGCCGCGCGTATTTGTGCACGACGATCCGTTCTTGGGTACCGCTTACTCTGATGAATATATCGGAAAGCTGATCAGCGAGTGCAAACTCCACGCCAAAAGATATGATGACATCTCGTCAGTAGCCGCTCGAATGCTGGCGGACGGCAAAATACTGGGGTGGTTCCAGGGACGAATGGAAATCGGTCCCCGTGCCCTGGGAAATCGCAGCATTCTGGCTAATCCGACTCCACCTTATATGAAGGACAAGATCAACGCCGAAGTTAAGCATCGAGAGGCTTTCCGCCCGTTTGCGCCGTCAGTCCCAGTAGAGACTAAAGACAAGTACTTCGATATCATCGGCGAAAGCCCCTTCATGCTCAAAGTGTGTCCGGTCAAACCGCAGATGCGTGACCTGCTGCCGGCAATCACCCACGTCGATGGCTCGGCGCGGCTACACACCGTGAGTAAAGGTGTTAATTCGGTATTCTACGATCTCCTCGAGAAATTCGGCGCTCTAACCGGCACACCAGTATTACTCAACACCAGTTTTAATATTCAGGGCCAACCTATAATAGAAACTCCGGAAGACGCGGTCCGCTGCTTCTATTCCACCGGCTTGGACGCGCTGGCTATGGGGAACTTCTTGATCACCAAGAACCAAACGACCGAAATGACGTAGACCAGCCTTAGCAAGTTCCTGTAAGCCATGAGGGAACACGACTGACCAGGACACCGCGGGGTATTGGTTGGGAGAAGCTGGATTAAAGCAGGGGTGCCGGACAATTCATTAAAAACGGCAACTTACGACCCGGGATTTGACGGCACCGGCAATGAGTGCTCCGGCGGTAATAAAGTCTGTGCCAAAGGCGCTATCGATATAGAAATTCAGAATGTTATTCTGTCATATTAGCTTTACCTATCATTGAACGAACAGCGGGATTTCGACATGCATTTAAGAGTAAAATGCGTTTTTCGGACTAAAACGGCCACCCTTTCGGAGCAAACCGGCCGGCCTTTCGGAGTAAAGTAGGCCACTCTTTCGGAGCAAATCGGCCACCCCCATCGGAACGGCGCTGGACAATAGCAATG
>JBAZGT010000021.1 GCA_041652735.1 Dehalococcoidales bacterium
CAGGCCGGACTCGGTCTTGAACTGTGCTTGCAGGTTATTAACTCGTAAAAGCTCTGTCACGTTACCATCCTCGCACTAGAGAATGCCCCTGAGCCGGGGCGAGCGCATCCGTCACCGACTGGCTAAAAGCTCTAAGCCCAATTATATATGAAATACTTTCTCAGGACAAGGACACGTAGCGGCGTGCTATGCCCTGGAGATAGCCTTGGCCGGGCACCAGAACTCCTCGGAAACGCAGACTCCGCAATCGGTGCATTTCCTGGGGTCGATGGCCACGGACGTCAGGCTGAGTTCATCCTGCTGGAAAGGTTTGCCCACAATAGCATTTTCCGGGCAGCGGTTAACACAAAGGCCGCATTTGAGACAGATTTTAGGATTGATTTTATAAGCCACTTTAAACTCCTTAAGGTTAAAGATTATAGCGTATTCAGTTGCCTTGATTAGTAGCCCTCGTCCTTCCAGACATTCCAGTCAATTTTCTCCCGGATAGACGCCGGCAAAAGCTGCTGGTAAAACTTCTCCGTATGGGAGGGGCCTTGATTTATCTCGATGAATATCCAGGGTCGGAAAGTGGTTATCGGCAGCCAGGGGGCGTGGATGCAGTTCGGCGGAATATAGACTACCGTGGACTTGGTGATGATATGCCTTTCCATTTCCGGGCCCATATAAAACTCAACCACCGCGCCCAGGTCCGAGGGGTCATCCGGGTTGGTCCCGACGTGGAAAAGCAGCTCCGGGTCTTTATGGATATGCGGCGGATGCCCCCCCATAGCGTGACGGGGTATGGGCAGGTCCGGCTTATATGGGTCGTAGGGGGCCAGCAGGGGCGCGAAGATGGCGATAACCAGCGCCCGATTGAAGAATACCTTTATGAACCTCCGGAACTCACTGACTCGCGGCGGAGATATTCCGCGGCCGGGCGGATATACCTTTGAATCAGAACGGCCGGCAGCAGGCGCAGCTCTTGGGAGAATACCTGGCCGGAGAGAAAATAGATGCCGTTTACGCCAGCCCGTTGCAAAGGGCGGTAAAGACCGCCGCGGCGGTGGCTGCGCCGTAAAAGCTGGAGGTGACCATCGCCCCGGAGGTGATTGATATAAATTTCGGGGACTGGCAGGGACTGCCGTCGGCGCAGGTGAAACAGCAATACCCACGGATTTACCGGGACTGGCTGTACACGCCCGCCCTGGCGAAAATACCGAACGGGGAGTCCCTGGCAGACGTTGGCAGCCGGGCTTTACCGCTATTGGAGAAAATAGCGGGGCGGGCTCTTCAGGCGAAAGTGCCGTTTTTGGACAGCCGGGAGAGGTTATAGCGGACGCGGGCGCCGGACTCCAGCAGGGCATCCACGTATTCCGCCGTCCGGGGTTTAATGCGGTCTTCCAGCCCCAGGATGCCGAGGCAAGCGGGTAAAATGTAGTTCTTGATAGGCACGGAAATACTCATCGCTCCGTGGGCCCGTTCGCCGGTGCCGATGACGTATTCCTGCTTCCTGATTTCTTTCAATTGTGCCATCAGCTCTTCCTTGCTGGTAACGGTGCGGTCCGTCAATCGCTCGAAACTCAGGTTGTTCATGACTATTTTCAGCTCTTTGGCGGGCAGTTGGGCCAGCAGCACCTTGGAAGTGCCGCCGGCGTGCAGGTTGGCGCTGATTCTGCTCCTGGCTACAATCTGGATTTCCTGCGTGCTGGGGATTTCATGCAGCAGGTAGGTATTGATGCCGATGAGCACATTGACGGCGATGGACTCCCCGGTCAGCTTGGACAAGCGCTCCATTTCACTGATGGAGCACAGCACCAGGGTCTGGTGGGTGATGCTCGGGTTCGCGGCCAGTTCCGCGATTAATTTGCCGATGTAGTAGCGGCGGTTGATGGGGTTACGGATGGTAATGCCCGTTTCCCCCAGGGCCTGGAGCAGCCGGTAAACCGTGGATTTATTGATTTTTAAAGTCTTGGAGATTTCCGATACCGTGGTAATGCCCTTGTTGAGACAGCCGAGGATTTCCGCCGTGCGGAAAATGGACTTGAAGGGAGAGGGCTTCCTTTTAGTCTTTACGGCACTTTTTATCATCACCGATACTCCATGGCGCGATGGCGCCGCCGCGATATAGCTCGGGGTTTTAATCGCGGCATATCGTGGGCATTTCCACTGCTCATTATATCCGACTCCATGGATATGAGCAATTTCCCGCCGGGAGTGAGCTGGTGATGATGCTTATACTATAAAGCGGCCCGTGGTAATTAGCGGTTGGTCCCAACTGAAAACAGTAGAAGCTTTCAGTCTACGCGCTTTTTTTCAGCGTTAAGGAAGCCAGCACTAAAAATCCTACCGCGAACGCCGCCAGTATGCCTATATCCTTGCCCACGTCCAGCAGGCTTTGCCCCTGCTGCATCAGTGCTTTAATCCCCTCCACCCCGTAGGTCAGTGGCAAAAACTTGGATATCCACTCCAGGACGGCGGGCAGCTGCCGGACGGGTATGAAAAGCCCGCTGACGAATATCTGCGGCACGATAACCAGCGGGATGAACTGTATCATCTGGAACTCGTTCCGGGCGAAGGCGGAAAAGAAAGTGCCCATGCATACCGCCACGATGCCGATAAGCACCTGGAAAATCAGGATTTGCCACAAATCGCCGCGGTAGCTGATATTCAGCACGTAAATCATGTAAAAGAACATGATCAGCGTTTGTATCAGCGCGAAGATAAGCAGTCCCAGCAGGTAGCCGGCCACGATATCCATGCGGGTCAGCGGCGCGGCCATCAGGCGCTCCAGCGTGCCCTGGGTGCGCTCTCTCAAAAAGCTGATGCCGGTTATTAGGAAGCCGAAGAAGAAAATCAGTATGGCCAGTATGCCGGGCGCGGCGTTGTTCAGCGTGTTTTTATCCGTCAGGCTGAAACCCGCGATGGTGGCTATCACCAGCGGCACGATAAGTATCAGCGCGATGGTGCGGCGGTCCCGCGCTACCTGCAGCATCACCCTCCAGGCGATGGTAAACGTATTACTGGACATCGTTCTTCACCTCGTCATGCTTGATGTAGTAGAGGAAAGCGTCCTCCAGCGTGGCATCTTTATTACCGGTGGCGGCGCGCAGTTCCGCCGGAGCGCCCTGGGCCACCACCCGCCCCAGCCGCAGGAAAGCCAGCTTTTCACAGTGGGCGGCGTCATCGAAGGTATGGCTGGAAATCACCAGCGTGTGCCCCGCTTTGGTCAGGTCCGTGAAGTAGTTCCAGAAATGCACCCGCAGCTCCGGGTCCAGTCCCACCGTGGGCTCGTCCAGGAAAATCAGCGGCGGCCGGTGCACGATGGCGCAGGCCAGGCTGACGCGCTGTTTCATGCCGCCGCTGAGCTTTAGTATGGACGTCTTACGCTTCGGCCACAGGTCAACTATCTTGATAATTTCATCCACCCGCTGCGCCCGCTCGGCGGCGTCCTTCAGGCCATAAATATGGGCGAAAAAGTCGATATTCTGGTGTACCGTCAGCTCGGAGTAAAGCGCCGGCAGCTGCGGCATGTAGCCGATGAGCCGGGCGTTCTGCGTCGCGGGCGCTTTGCCCAGGCATTCGATGCTGCCGCGGGCCGGCTTGAGCAGTCCCACCATCAGCCGGATAAGCGTGGTCTTGCCCGCCCCGTTGGGCCCCAGCAGCCCGTAGCTGGTGCCCGGCGGTATCGCCATGCTCATACCGTCGATTACCTTGAGCCCGCCGTAGTTGAAGTCCACGCTGTCCACGTTTATCGCGGCATCGGTCATCGCCAAATCTCCTTTAGTGTTTTTCCCCGCCGTTTTCCCCCAGCAGCCCGTGCAGCACGAAGCTCACAATCTCGTCTGTTACCTGTTCCTCCGGCATCTTGTGCAACGGGCTGGTATCGCCTTCCGCCAGCCGGAGCACTAGGAAGCCCAGGAACATACCGCCGATTACCCTGACCGCCACCGGAGGCTCCAGGCTGTTGATTTTGCCGGAAGCGGCCAGCGCGCGGTAGCCCGTCTCGATGCGTCCCAGGAAGGGGTGGAGGAACTCTTGCAGCCACAAAGCTCTCAGCTCCGGGTCGCGCAGGATTTCTGCTATCAGTGACGGTATCCTGCCGAAGGCCGGATTCTTGATAAGCTCCAACCGGTCCTTGATGATGTTCTTGAAAATGACTTCTATGTTCCCCTGCGGGATTTTATCTATCAGCTGGAGCAGGGGAGCGGTAATGATGAGTTTCTTGATAACGGCGATAAACAGCTCTCTTTTACTGGGGTAGTAAAGGTAGATGGTGCCCGCCGCCACCCCGGCTGCCCTGGCTATTTGCGGAATCGTCGCGGCGGCGTAGCCCTTGAGAGTGAATACGTCCATGCCCGCCTGGAGGATTTGTTCCTGCCGCCGGGCGGTGATTTTCTGTTTCCGCAGCTCTTTGTCCGCCATTTTCCGGTCTCCCACGTATAATGAATGAACGTTCATTCATTATTGTAGTGGGGAATTGACCTTTTGTCAATAGTCACGGGGGGCTTTGGGGGGGATTAAACCGTCGAGATGGTGTAGTGGTTTCCCTTCATGGTGCTGATGTCCAGGTCAACCGTGGCGGCTTTAAGGAAACGGTCCAGCCACCAGTAGATATCACGGCGGCGTATCAGGGTGCGCAGCTTTCTCATACGGGCTTTCCGCTCCTCCACGGGCATGAGATAGGCGTGATGGATGGCGTTGGCGATACCGGCCACGTCATAGGGGTTGACCACCAGCGCGTACCGGCCCATCTGGTAGGCGGCCCCGGCGAACTCGCTGAGTATCAGCACGGCATCTTCGTCGATGTTGGCGGTGCAGAACTCCTTGGCCACCAGGTTCATGCCGTCTTTTATCGGCGTGACCAGGGCCACATCCGCGGCATTGTAGTAGGAGACCAGCTCGTTCCGGCTGAGGTTGCGGAACATGTAGTTTATCGGCGTCCAGCCGGGATGGCCGAATTGCCCGTTGATTTCACTGACCATCTGCTCGATTTCCGTGCGCATCACCTGGTATTCCGGGATATTTTCCCGGCTCGGCACGATAATTTGAATGAGGGTAATCATGCCGCGCAGCTCGCTGAAAAGCTCTAGCGCCATCCGGTAGGCCTTGAGTTTTTCCGGGATGCCTTTGGAGTAGTCCAGCCGGTCCACGCCGAGGATTATCTGGCAGTTGGCCGTCACCCGGCGCAGCTCTTCCGTCCTTTCCACGGCGGATTTGGTGGCCGCTTCATGGGCGAACTCATCATAATCTATGCTGATGGGGAAAACGCCCACCCGCACCGCCCGCCCCTGCATCTTGATGCGGGATATCTGCCGCCGGGCGTCGAAGCGCAGGTTCCGGTTGGACGCGCCCACGCAGTGCAGGAAGTTGTTCCTGTCGCGCGCCGCCTGGAATCCCAGCAGGTCGAACTCCAGCAGCCCTTTGAGTATTTGCTGTCGCCACGGCAGCTTGTTGTAGATATCCGGCGGCGGGAAGGGGGTGTGCAGGAAGAAGCCGATGCGCCGGTCCGGCGCCAAAGCCCGCAGTTCCCGCGCCGCCAGCATCAGGTGATAGTCCTGTATCCAGATATAGTCGTTCGGGGTGGTGTTCTCGGCGATAACCCTGGCGAATTTGCGGTTGACCGCTTCATAGGCCGCCCAGTAGGACGGCTCGAAGTTGCACCGCGACTGGAGGTCGTGGAAGAGGGGCCACAGGATTTCGTTAGAAAATCCCAGGTAGTATTTATCGTATTCTTCCTGGGTCAGCATTACCGGCTTGAGGGTAAAGCCCAGCTCCTCCTCGCCTTCAGCCAGGATTTCTTCCGGGCTTTCCGGTTCCATGATGCCCGGCCAGCCAATCCACATGCCCTGTTTTTCTTTCACTACCGGTGACAGGGCGGTGACCAGCCCCCCCGGGCTAACCTTGGCCTGCCAGGCGCCTTCGGCGTCTTTTTCCAGCTCTACCGGCAGGCGGTTGGAAACGATTACGATTCTTGTACTCATAATGCGACCCCGCTCGGTTCGTTCCTCCTTTATTAAATACGAAACTGGCAGATTTCTCAACCCCTGGGCTTAATTGAAAGGCGGGGCGGGGGGATAAGGGGCGGGCGGACTATTCTAAAGGAATTACGTCTTTGGCGGCGAACAGGGTGATGTAGCCGCAGCTCTCGCAAATCAGGGGCAGCGCGGCGATAAAGGATTTCTCGATGGCAAAGCCGGATGGCTCCTGCTTTTTCAGCAGCGGCAGGCCCACGATGTTATGGATGTGCACGCCGAGTGCGCCGCAGTTGGGACATCCCTGGTACTTTTTCTTAACGAACTCAATGGCTTTCTCAACGTCGCTGTGGCTCATTGATTCCATGGCGGCACCTCCCGTTTACCCTTTTCGGCCGGGGCCGGAGGTAATGCCGGACAGTCCGGCCCGGATGGGGAAAAACGTAAGCTGTTTACAGCGCTTTGATAATATCACATTACCTTGCCAAACGCTAATCCCGGAATGTAATTTGATATATTTACACGCCCGCCCGCTGCCGGTTAAATTAATATCCGCTCTTTCCCTTTAGTCCCGTTTATATGGAGTCCCACTATGCCTATCCCCCTTACCCCTTACCCCTGGTCCCTTTCCCCTCTTCTTGACAGTCCGGCAAGGTCTGGCTATGATTCAAGCGGTATGACCGCGCTGATTTTCGTCAAAGACCTGCTGGTAGCCACCCTGGGGCAGATAGCCTCTCTGTTCCTGGGCGTGGTCGTCTTCGGGCTGCTGATACACTTCGTCTCCCAGCTTTCGTTCAAGAGCCTGGGGAACTCCCTGGGGCCGAAGGGGACCTACCTGGTGGCCTGGCTGGGCACCCCCATCCACGAGCTGGGGCACGCCTTTTTTTGTCTCGTGTTCGGGCACAGAATCGAGGAGATAAAGCTGTTTCAGGCAGACCCGGATAGCGGCACGCTGGGCTACGTTTACCACACCTGGAACCCCAAAAACCCCTGGCACGTGCTGGGGAATTTCTTCATCGGCATCGGTCCGATGGTGCTTGGCTGCGCCGTGCTCTTCGGGCTATTTTACTTTATAATGCCGGGCAGCGGCGGCGTCTGGCACGCTATCATGGATAACGTGGGCGGGCTGGGAAAAGACTCGCCGGTAAGCAGCTACTTTGCCGCTTTCCGGGACTCCGGTCTGGCCATTTTCCGGCTGATATTTACCGTGCACAACCTTGCCCTCTGGCGGTTCTGGCTCTTCCTTTACCTTTCCATCTGCGTCGCCTCCAATATCCGCCTAAGCTGGTCGGACTTCAAAGGCTCGCTGGCCGGCCTGGGCTGCATGGTGATGCCGTTTTTAATATTGAACCTGATACTGCTTATCGCCGGACAGACCACGGACTATGTCTTCCCCTATACGGCGTCGGTGCTGGGCGGGGTCTACAGCCTGCTGCTGCTCGCGCTGATAATGGTGCTACTGGGCTTTGCGGTCATTTACCTGCTGACATCCGTCTATTACCGGATAAAATACCGTGCGTTCCTCAACCCCTTTAAATAACCGCACCGGAACAGATTTTACTCTTAAAAGGCGATAAGTGATATAATCGGTTTAGAAAAAGCGCCGCTGGTAAAAGGATATATATAATGGACAACAGTCTTGATGTGATTAAAGACGCTTTGCCCTACATCATACCGCTGCTCGTCGTGGAAATAGTCCTCCTTTTTTGGGCGGTGTTTGACCTTGACCGGCGTAAAAATATTACCAGTAAAAGTAAAATGGTCTGGATGATGGTTATCATTTTCTTCGGCATCATCGGCCCCATCTTCTATTTCATCTTCGGCCGCCGGGGGAAAGTCGTTAACAGAGAATAAGACCTAATTTTCCTAATATCATCGCTAATCAGTTTGTTTAATAAGGAAAGGAGAGCATACCGATGGGAAAATCCAAGTATGGCAAGTACATCACCACGGAGTTGAAGAGGGGTATCGTCATGCCCGGCTACAAGGGCCCCCAGGAGATCAGGCAGGGCTACGCCGACGGCCACCGCCTCGGGCTGGAGCACATTATCTGGATGGACAAGGAAGTCCTGACCGGCGCCTTCTACGGCGAGTACACCTGGCAGTGGCCCGGCACCATGAAAGACCAGATGCAGATGCCCCGGTTCGAGCAGCCCAAGCTTATCACGCCGGAGCTGGTCCGCAGCGGCAAGGTGCCCGGCATTGCCCCCCACGCCCACCCCTTCATCGAGATTTTCACCTACTTCGGCACCAACGTGGATGACCCGTCCGACCTCGGCGGGGAAATCGAGTTCTGGATTCAAAATGAAAAATTCGTTTTCACCAAGAGCTTTATGGTCTATCTGCCCGCCAACGTGGAGCATTGCCCGCTGGTCTTCCGCCGCATGGACGCCCCGATGTTCCATATGACCCTCGGCTCGGGCGATATGTACGTGTAGCCCGCGAAACGGACACCTATAAATTTTTGAAAGAGGTAAATGAAATGCATCAGGGAAAGAATGCCAAATACATTGTAGATACGCCCAAAGCCAACGCCAAGTACCCGGCCTACCGCACCAAGACCGACCCCAAAATCGTAAAGCCGATTGTGACCGTGGACGACCAGACCGTGCCCGGCGCCGAGTTCTATGCCGACGCCAAGTGGATCGCCCCCGGCTCCAAGGCTGACCTGAAGCTGTGCGAGTCCCATACCCACGAGTACGGGGAAATGCTCGGCTTTTACGGTTTCAACTACGATAACATCCAGGACCTGGGCGCGGAGATTGAAATAGTCATCGATAACGAGGTAAATATCGTGGACCGGAGCTTCGCCGCCTATATACCTCCCGGCGTCCAGCACGGGCCCATCATCATCAAGAACATCGTCCGGCCTATCTTTTTCGTCTCCTCCGGGCGCCATCCCCGCTATGAATAGCGAATAAAAAAACCGGAGGTGATCTAGCGTGACTACGGTTAAAGAGTTCAACCATTACGGAGAGGAACTGGAGAAGGTCTTCCAGCTGCGCACTTCCCCGGTGGCGGTAAAAATGCTGGAAACGGAAGCGGATATCCCGGAAGGAGCTCTGCGCCCCAAGAAAGACCATAACTATCACCTGGCGCAGTGCCAGGCTTTTGCGCTATCCCGCAAGGAAGGCACCACGGTGGCCATGCTCAAGGAGGACCACTGGTGCCCCGCCGCCCTGATGGCCTACGGCATGGCGCCCCGCCCCACCGGTATGAATCCCACCCGCATGCACCCCAACGAGAGCTTCGAGGAGGGGAAATACATCGGTATTCTCACGGCGCCGCTGGAGACCGCAACATTTGAACCGGATGTGGTAATCATCTATTCCAATACCGCCCAGCTGCGCAACCTGCTGCTTTCCGCGGGGCCGGATGCCGTGGCCAATACCAACGGGCGCTTTTTCCCGCCCTCCTGCGCCCACGCCGTGGTAAGCCCCATGCTCAAGGGCGGCTACTGGGTGGTAATCCCGGACCCCGGTGAGTACCAGCGCGCCCTGTGCGAAGAGGGGGAGATGATGTTCGCCGCGCCGGCGGATAAGATGGCGGGGCTGATGGAGAGTCTGGACAAGTCAAAGGATTTCGGCTTTTCCTACCGGCGCCACCATTACTTCATGCTGCCGGACTTCCCCCGCCCGGACTTTTATAAAGTCATGTTCAAGGAATGGGGGCTGGAAGACTACTAAATGGCAAAGTCGCAGCATCCGCACGGCCATTCCCACAGCCACCCGCATGATGCGGTAAGCATCACCCGGCAGCTGCGGGCAAAAGGCTACCGCCTGACGCCACAGCGGCTGATGATCCTGGCGGCGATAGAGGACAGCGCCGAGCACATCTCCGCCGAGGAGATTTACGCGGAGGTGGCGGCGCGCTTTCCCCACGTCAATATCTCCACCGTTTATCGCACCCTGGAGCTGCTCAAGAAGCTGGGCATGGTCTATGAAATCAACCTGGGCGAGGGGCGCATCCGGTTCCACTCGGAAGAGAGCGGGCACCACCATCACCTGGTCTGCCAGCTGTGCGGCGCGGTAACGGATATCGATGAAGCGGTGTTTTCGTCGCTGGGTGAGGCGCTGCTGCGCGACTATGATTTCCAGGCGGAGCTGCGGCACGTGGGCATCTTCGGCGTGTGCGGGGACTGCCGTAAAAAGTCCGCCGCGCGGGGAGGCAGCTGATGCCTGCCGGCCGCCGGGAGAAATGGGAAAAAGAGGTTTTAAAGCCGGCGCTCCAGCGTTTCCCGGAGCGTCAGCCCGCCTTTGAGCTTACCTCCGGCATGCCGGTCAAGCCGCTTTACACCCCGGATGACCTTCAGGACGCCGACCTTGAGGCGTCGCCGGGTTATCCGGGGGAATACCCTTTCGGGCGGGGCATCCAGCCCACCATGTACCGCGGCCGCCTCTGGACGATGCGCCAGTACTCCGGCTTCGCCTCGGCGGAGGAGTCCAACCGCCGCTACCGCTATCTGCTGGCGCAGGGCCAGACCGGCTTAAGCGTCGCCTTCGACCTGCCCACCCAAATCGGCTACGATTCCGATAATCCCCTCTCGCGGGGGGAGGTGGGCAAAGTGGGCGTGCCCATCGATACCCTGCGGGACATGGAAGTACTGTTTAAAGACATCCCGCTGGACAAGGTCAGCACCTCCATGACCATCAACGCCACCGCCCCGGTCCTGCTGGCGATGTACATCGTCCTGGCGGAAAAACAGGGCGTCGCTCCGGGAAAACTGGACGGGACCATCCAGAACGATATTTTGAAAGAGTACATCGCCCGCGGCACCTATATCTATCCCCCCGCCCCCTCCATGAGATTGACCACGGACATATTTGAGTATTGCAGCAAAAACCTGCCCCGCTGGAACACCATCAGCATCAGCGGCTACCACATCCGGGAGGCGGGCTCCACCGCCGTGCAGGAAATAGCCTTTACCCTGGCGGACGGCATCGCTTACGTGCGGGCGGCCATCGCTAAAGGCCTGAATGTGGACGACTTCGCCGGGAGGCTATCCTTCTTTTTCGACGCGCACAACAACCTGCTGGAGGAGGTGGCCAAGTTCCGCGCCGCGCGCATCCTCTGGGCGGAGATAATGCAAGAGCGCTTCCAGGCTAAAGAGGCGCGCTCCTGCATGCTGCGTTTTCACACCCAGACGGCCGGTTGCTCTCTCACCGCCCAGCAGCCCTACAACAACATCGTCCGGGTGGCGGTGCAGGCGCTGGCGGCGATATTAGGCGGAACGCAGTCGCTCCACACCAACTCCTACGACGAGGCTTACGCCACCCCATCGGAAGAGGCGGTCACCACCGCCCTGCGCACGCAGCAGGTGCTGGCTTACGAAAGCGGCGCGGCGGACGCCGTGGACCCGCTGGGCGGGGCGTACATGGTGGAAACGCTGACGCGGGACATCAAGGCCGCGGCGCAAAAGTACATCGAGAAGATTGACGCCATGGGCGGGGCTTTGGCGGCGATAGAAAAGGGCTACCCGCAGCGGGAAATCCAGGAAAGCGCCTACCGCTACCAAAAGGAAGTGGAGGCGGAGGCGAGGGTGGTGGTGGGGGTCAACAAGTACGTGGCGCCGTATGAAAAGATAAAGAGCCTGCTCCGCATCGACCCCGCCGCGGAAAAGCAGCAGGTGAACGCGCTCAAAAAAGTGAAGCGGGAACGCGATAATAAAGAGGTCGCCGCCGCCCTGGTAAATCTGAAAGAGACGGCGCAGACCGGCGAGAACACCATGCCGGCTTTCATCCGGTGCGCGGCGGCGTATGCCAGCATCGGGGAGATGTGCGATACCCTGCGGGAAGTCTTCGGGGTGCAGAGGGAATCGCTGATTTTCTAGCTTTTATACGTGATTCGTTTTGTAAAAACCGCCTTTTTTCAACTTTTTATTTTATGGTCGATTTCATCGTCGCCGCAGGAATTGTTTTATAATTTCAGCTACGCTTCGTTTCGTAATTTTTCATTGTTTTTTCCCGGTCCAGCTACGATTCGTTCCGGCAATCGAGGCCGGTCTGAAAACCGCATTTATTATCAGTCCGGAGGATAGCTAGAAGCGGCAATCTATTATATAATGCAACAGAAAGCACCGGTAAACAAGGTGAGATTGTCGTTCCGGCGAGGGGGGAACCAGGGGGGAGGGTGAAAACCGCCCACCGCCCCGAGATCCTTCGCTTCGCTCAGGATGACAAAATAGCTCAGGATGACAAAATAGTTCAGGATAACAAAGTAACCGGGGAAAATAAAAATGATAAAAAGAGTCCATCACATCGGCATCGCCGTCAACAACCTTAAAGAAAGCACGGCGCTCTTCGAGAAGCTGCTGGGCATCAAGGCGCATATCCAGGAAGCGCCCGGCCAGCAGGTCACCGAGGCCTCTTTCAAAATCGGCGGCGAGGTGGAAATAAACCTTATCGAGCCGACGGGGCCGGACAGCACCGTGGCCAAGTTCCTGGAAAAGCGCGGCGAGGGCCTGCACCACATCGCGCTGGAGGTGGACGACATCAACGCCGAGCTCAAGGTGATGGAGAAGCAGGGCATCCAGCTCATCGATAAAGAGGGGCGGGAAGGGGTGGCGGGGCAAATCGGCTTCCTGCACCCGAAGTCCGTCAACGGGGTGCTGGTGGAGCTGGTGCAGCCGCGGAAGAAAAAGGTAAAATAACCGTGTTGTCATTCTGGCACGTGCACTTCGTTCAGTGTAAACTCCGGCCAGAATCCATTAGTGATGGCCGGGTATTTATATATGCATAAGGTGGATTCCAGCCTTCGCTGGAATGACATGAGGAAAGGTTGGATGCCAGCCCCGATTGACATACGGGGTATACTACCTTCGCTGGAATGACAGGATTATAAGTAAGTTAAGCGGAGCCGCCTATGAGTCATAAAAAAATCCGTGTGCTGGTAGCCAAGCCGGGCCTGGACGGGCATGACCGCGGCGCCAAGGTGGTGGCGCGCGCTTTACGGGACGCGGGCATGGAGGTCATTTACACCGGCATCCGGCAGACCCCGGCCATGATTGTCCAGGCGGCCTTGCAGGAGGACGTGGACGTCATCGGCCTGAGCTGTCTTTCCGGCGCGCACCTGGAGCTATTCGGGGACGTGATGGCGGGGCTGGGGGAAAAGGGGATAGGGGACATCGTGGTGGTGGCGGGGGGCATTATCCCGGAGGACGATATCCCCGCCCTGGAGAAGATGGGCATCAAGGCGGTCTTCGGGCCGGGCGCGAAAACAACGGATATTGCCGAGACGATAAAGAAGCTGGCAACTAATAGCTAGCGAGCCGTTCGGGGGGTGTTTTTATGGATAGGGGTATTTTCAAGGATTTAGAGACCGGACGGCTTTTATTGAGGAACCTTGCCCAGGATGACGCGGCTTTCTTTTACCGCGAGTTTTCTGACCCCGCCGTCTCCGAATACCTCTTTGACGCCGACCCTCCCGAATCCGTGAATGAAGTCCTGAAATGGATTGCCTGGTATAATGATAACAATCCTGACCATAACCGCTGGGTAATCGTTAATAAAGAAACGGGGCTACGCATGGGCACTTGCGGCTTTCATATTTGGGATGCCAGGAACAACAGGGTGGAAATAGGCTATGACCTCCTCCCGGAGTTTTGGGGCAAGGGGTACATGCGGGAAGCGCTGCAGGCCGCTATCGATTTTGCCTTTACCATTATGAATATCCACCGCATTTACGCTGTTACTTATACCGGCAACCACCGTTCCATAAAAGTGCTGGAAAAACTGGGTTTCCATAAAGAAGGGCTGCTGCGCGACCAGTTTTTGTTCCGGGGGAAGTATTACGACCATTTCCAGTACTCGCTTCTCAAGGAAGAAAGCGGAATTTAAATTGAGGGCCGCTGATGGAAATCGTTATTAAAGAGCTTACCGTTGAGCTTCTTCCAGATATCAATAAAGCTAATGACGAGTTCGTTATCGACTCCAAAATCGTCCCGCATTACGACAACAACCGTTTGAGTTACACCGTCGTTCCCGTTCCCGCTTATCATAAAAAATACCAGCCGGAAACACCCGATTTTTATGCCTCCCATGTTGGCAGTCCTGATAAAGTCGGGTTCATCGCCTACAGCGACGGCCGGGTGGCGGGGCAGCTCCTTATGCACCGTAACTGGAACCGCTTTGCCTGGATAGAGGACATCCGCGTCGATGTTAAATTCCGGCGGCAGGGCATTGGTAAGACATTAATATCATGCGGCGAGCAATGGGCTAGAAAGAATAGCTTTCCGGGCATCATGCTGGAAACGCAGGATACCAACGTTAAAGCCTGCCGCTTTTACGAGAGTAACGGCTTCGTGCTGGGAGGTTTTGATACAATTCTCTACCATGCGGCTAGACTCTATGCTGATGAAATCGCGCTGTTCTGGTACCTGGTGTTTTAGTCATGAAAATCAGAAACGCCGCGGAAAAAGACATATCTGAAATCGCCGCCCTGTCCGCCCGGTTCACGAATGAAGTCCCCACCTGGGGCCAGGCAGCCCTTACGGAAGAGCAAGTGCGCCGGCTGGACATGAGGCTGGTCTGGGTGGCGGAAGACGCCGGTAAAATAACCGGCTACGCGGTCTGCCTCCCCCATGAGAACGACGGCGGCTGTATCTATAAAGATAATGATAAAATCCTGGAGCTGGGCGAGATTTACCTGGTGCCGGAGGCGCGGGGAAAAGGGGTGGGGTCGTTGCTTTTAAAGACGATTAATGATGACGCGCTCAAAGCGGGCTACACCAAGCTGCTGGTCTATTCTTCGGTAAAAGAACTCGACCCCGTAGTGAAATTTTACCGCGGCGGCGGTTTCCGGACCTGGGGGATTCAAATGTTTAAAGAGATTGAATAAGCGCTGATGACTGTCTCGATAAAAAACCTGGAAAAAGCCGATATCCCGCCTATAATGGCCGCTTTTACGGGGTCGGAGTGGAAAACGCCGGAAGCCTATTTTCAGGGTCGGCTGGCGGCGCAGGAGAAGGGGGAAATCGACTTTCTGCTGGCGCGGTACGGGGACGCCGTGGCCGGTTTTACGACGGTAAAATGGCGCTCGGACTATCCGCCGTTCGCGGCGGAGGGCATCCCGGAAATCAACGACCTCCGGGTTTTGGCGGCCTTCCGGCGTAAGGGCGTCGCCGCCGCTTTAATGGACGAGGCGGAAAAAAGGATATTTGAAAAATCTCAGGTGGCCGGCCTGGGCGTGGGACTATACGCGGACTACGGCGCCGCCCAGCAATTGTATGTTAAACGCGGCTACGTGCCGGACGGGCGGGGCCTGATGTATAACAGCCAGCCCGTCAGCCCCGGCCGTGATGTGTTCGTGGATGACGACCTGCTGCTCTATTTCACCAGAGAGCGTCCCGCCTGAGCTCCTTGCCCGTAACTGAAAACTTATAACTGACAACTGACTACTAACAGCTAAAAAATCCCGCACCCCACGAAAAGCCTCCCCGCCCCGATAAAGAACACCAGCACCCCGATAATCAGCCCCGCTATCCCGAAGGGACTCCTCGAACGCGCCGCCGCCGACCCGCCCAGCGTCGCCCCGATTACCGCCAGCGGCAGGGTGGTAAACCAGTTGAGCCAGCCCAGGAAAGGCACCAGCCCGATTACCATAAATACCAGCGCCAGCAGGCTGATGCCCAGGCCGATTATGCCCATATCGCTTTCCCTCCGTTCTTATGGGGTATCCCTGTCTTAATTATAAAGATTTTCCCCTCAACCGCCAAGCTGCTTCCGGGTATTGACAAAAGTCCGGGACAGGCGCATACTCAGGCCGCCCTGAAACCTGAATGTTTATTTAGGGAGGGATGCGCCGTGAAACAGTACAGTCATGCCTGGGTCGCGTTTATGGCGATTAAGCGCCTGGAAGACCGGATAGAGGACCTGAAAAAGCCCGACCGGGAGTACGCCGCCGGGCTCATCGAGTGGTTTAAAAGCCACAGGGACGGCGTTATCCAGGGCGCCTGGTATCCCGATAATTTGATTAACGATAAAAGCAACAAGCACGTCCTCAAATTCCGCCCGGCGGATAACGAGTCGCCGGATGTCATTGTTTACCCCCCGGAGGAAATCAAAGAGCTGCCCCGGGAATACCTTACCTATCAAATAGGGGAGAACTCCCCGGTACGGCACCGGCCCTTCGCCGTGGTGGACAAGCACGACAATCTGCCGAACCGCTGCGAATCTCTGGCGGAATCGTTCATCGACCAGCTTATGGTGCAGTATGACCAGGACAAGGGGTCGCCGGTCGCTCCCACGGACAACCAGGTGGCGCTGTGGCTTTTCATGCTGAGCCACTATATCGCTGACGCCCACGTGCCGGTGCACTGTGACGGCCGCCAGTTTTCGGCCCCTCCCGGCATCCACGCCAAGCTGGAAGGCGTCTGGGACAAGGAAATCCGCAAATATTATTGCCTGGACGAGCCTAAAGAGCGCTTTATTTACGATAAAGACGGCTACCCGGCGCTGGAAGAGAAAAAGCGCGATGAGTACCAGCAGTCGTTCCTGAAAACCGTCACCGATAAGCTGGCCCAAAGGAAATTCGATTCCGATTACGGTAAGGGCAACGACAACACCTGGGATTTCATGAACGCGGTCTGCCACCGCTCCTATTTAATCAGCTACAGCTTTTTCCCGCCGCAGTACCAGAAAGAGAATGTCACCACCGCTAACTGGCAGACGCTGGCCGAGCCGGCGGACCTCACCCTGGAAAAGCTCAGCATCGCGGTGATGACGGATGCCACCGACTCCGTGGCGCGCGTCTGGTTCCGCATCTGGCGGCGCTACCAGGAATGGTACGGCACACAGGAGAAGAAAAGAATAGCGGCGGAAGCCAAAGTCGCTGCGGCATCCGGCTAGCCCTTCCTCCGGCCGGGTTGAACAAGATTAACCGTTAAGTCTATAATTTCACTAGCTATGGATAGTGAAACGAAACCGCAGGTATTGATATCCGCCGCGGCGATAGATGCAGCCGTTAAACGGATGGCGGCGGCGATAACCCGGGACTATCAGGGGAAAAACCCGGTGCTGCTGGGCGTTTTGAAAGGCTCCTTTGTTTTCCTGGCGGACCTGGCGCGTCATCTTGATTTTCCCCTGGAAATTGAGTTTGTCCGACTGGCCAGCTACGGGGCCGGGCGGGAAAGCGCCGGAAAAGTCGAGGTAGCGCAGGACTTGCGACTGGACATCCGGGGCCGGCACGTGCTGGTGGTGGAGGACATCCTGGATACGGGCATCACCCTGGCTTTCCTGATGAAGTACCTGCAAAATAAACAGCCCGCCTCTTTAAAGCTCTGCGCCCTGCTGGACAAGCCCGCGCGGCGGCGCGTGGACGTAAAAATAGATTATCAAGGACTGGAAGTGCCGGACAAGTTTTTGGTGGGGTACGGGCTGGACTGCGACGAAAAATACCGCAACCTGCCGGACATCCGCGTGCTGGAGGACTGACCCATGCGGGACGAGACCGGGGACATCCGGGATTTTTATAACGCCAGCGCGGAGAAGGAAGACCGGCGCCTGGAGCGGCACCAGCTCGAGCGCGATATGACCTGGCGCTACCTGGACAAGTACCTGCCGCGGCAGGGGAAAATTCTGGAAATCGGGGCGGGCACCGGGGCCTACACTATCCTCCTGGCCCGGAGGGGCTACCGCGTCACCGCCGTGGACTTTGCCGCGGAACTGCTCGATAAATGCCGCCAAAAAGCGAAGGAAGAAAAACTGGAGGATAAAGTGACCTGCCTGACGGCGGACGCGCGGGATTTGGCGGTGGTTATAGCCGCGGATTTTGACGCCGCGCTGATGATGGGGCCGCTTTATCACCTGGTACTGGAAGAAGACCGGCGGCAGGCGCTGCAAGAGGCTTACCGGCGGCTGAAATCTGGAGGCGTTATTTTTTCTACTTTAATCAGCCGCTACGGCATCTGGAACGATATTATGCAGCGGTTTCCTGATTACGTGGAATACCAGCCTTATATGAAGTCGCTGCTGACGCAGGGCACGGAAGGCCTCCCGGCGGAGCGTAAGGGGGCTTTTCGCGGGTATTTTGCCGCCACCCGGGAAATCGCGCCCCTCCATGAGGCTATAGGCTTTAAAACGCTGGCGCTGGCCGGCATCGAGACGGCCGGCGTGCGGGATGAAATGTATAATCCACTCCGGGGCAAAAGGCGGGAGTTGTGGTTGGACTTTCTCTTCGCCATCAGCGCGGAGGAGTCAATCGTGGGGGCTTCCAACCATATTTTGTATGCAGGGGTAAAGGAATAGATGTTGAAGGATAAACAGCAGCTCATATCCGCGGCTAAAGGCGATGCCCCCGCCGACCTTATACTAAAGAACGGCCGCGTGGTCAACGTTTTCAGCGGGGAAATAGAAAAAGCCGACGTGGCGATTTACGGGGGCAGGGTGGCCGGGGTGGGGGACTATGCTTCAGCTAAAGAAATAATCGACCTTAAAGGGAAATGGGTTGCCCCCGGCCTTATCAACGGGCATGTCCACCTGGAAAGCTCGATGCTGGACGCCGGGCAGTACGCCCGGGCGGTGGCGCCGCACGGCACGGCGGCCATCGTCACGGACCTGCATGAAATAGCCAATGTCTGCGGGATAGCCGGCATCGAGTATATCGTCAAGGCCGCCCGGCGTCTGCCTTTGGACTTGTTCCTGATGGCGCCCTCCTGCGTGCCGGCCACGCATCTGGAGACCTCCGGCGCGGTCATTTCCGCGGCGGATATTAAAAAGCTGTTGAGATTGCGCGAGTGCATCGGGCTGGGGGAGGTAATGAACTATCCCGGCGTGCTGGCGGGGGACGCCGCCATGCTGGATAAAATCGCGGCGGCGGGGGGCAAAGCGGTGGACGGCCACGCGCCCGGACTCGGCGGCCAGGACCTTAACGCCTACATCGGGGCGGGCATCGGCTCCGACCACGAGTCGGTGACGCTGGCGGAGGCGGATGAAAAGCTGCGCCGCGGTATGTTCTTGATGATAAGGGAAGGCTCCACGGAAAAGAACCTGGAGGAGCTGCTGCCGCTGGTGACCGCCCGCACTTACCCGCGCTGCTGCCTGGTCACGGACGACCGCCATGCCGCGGATATTTTGCGTGACGGGGATATCGACGCCGTGGTGCGCAAGGCCATCCGGCTGGGACTGGAGCCGGTACGGGCGGTGCAGATGGCCACCATCAATCCGGCGGGCTATTTCCGCCTAAAGGGGCTGGGGGCTATCGCGCCCGGCTTTTACGCCGACCTTCTTATACTGGACAGCCTGGAGGATTTTCAAATAGGCGCGGTCTATTACCGCGGGCGTAAAGTGGCGCAGGACGGCCAGCCGCTTTTTAGCATAAAAACACGGGACAGCGGCGCGCTCAGCCAAACCGTGAATGTAAAGTCGTTCACGCCGGACGCGCTAAAACTTAAAGTCGGGGGCGGGGAGGCTTACGTTATTGAAATAGTGCCGGGGCAAATTATCACCCGTAAAAGGCATTTGAAAGTGAAGGTCAAAGACGGGCTGGCGGTACCGGACACGGAGAGCGATATCCTCAAGGCGGCGGTGGTGGAGCGGCATAAGGCCACCGGCAATATCGGGGTGGGGCTGGTCAAGGGGTTCGGACTGCAAAGGGGCGCGCTGGCCTCGTCCGTGGCCCATGATTCCCACAATATCGTGGCCGTCGGCGTCTCTGACGGGGATATTTATGCCGCCGTTAAAGAGGTGATACGCCGGCACGGCGGCGTGGCCGCGGCGGCGGGGGGCAAAGTTTTGGGCAGCCTCGCCCTGCCGATAGCCGGACTGCTTTCCCCGCAGCCCCTGGAGGATGTGGTTAAAGGGCTGGAAAAGCTGGAAAAAATCGCTAAAGACCTGGGCTGCGTGTTGCCTTCGCCGCTGGCGGCCCTTTCTTTCCTGGCGCTGCCGGTCATCCCGGAGCTGCGGCTGACCGATTTGGGACTGGTGGACGTTAATGCGTTCAAGCTGATAGAATAAGGCTGTTGTCAGGCCGGGCGCCGGCTTCAGCCCGAGGGCGAGAAGCCATTAATGATGGCCGGGTATTTATGTATGCATAGGGTGGATTCCAGCCCCGATTGACATACGGGGTATGCTACCTTCGCGGGAGTGACAGGCAAATATGTTAGTAGAATCAATGAGAATGTCATGCTGGTACGTTCACTTCGTTCAGTGTAAACTACGGCCAGAATCTATTAATGATGGCCGGGTATTTATGTATGCATAAGGTGGATTCCAGCCTTCGCTGGAATGACAGGTAAAGAGTGGATTCCCGCCTTCGCTGGAATGACATGAGGAAAGGTTGGATGCCAGCCCCGATTGACATACGGGTATGCTACCTTCGCTGGAGTGACAGGCAAATATGTTAGTAGAATCAATGAGAATGTCATGCTGGCACGTTCACTTCGTTCAGTGTAAACTACGGCCGGAAGCCATTAATGATGGCCGGGTATTTATGTATGCATAGGGTGGATTCCAGCCCCGATTTACATACGGGGTATACTACCTCCGCTGGAATGACATGAGGAAAGGTTGGATGCCAGCCCCGATTGATATACGGGTATGCTACCTTCGCTGGAGTGACAGGCAAATATGTTAGTAGAATCAATGAGAATGTCATGCTGGCACGTTCACTTCGTTCAGTGTAAACTACGGCCAGAATCTATTAATGATGGCCGGGTATTTATATATGCATAAGGTGGATTCCAGCCCCGATTGACATACGGGGTATACTACCTTCGCTGGAATGACAAATAGTAATGATAAAGCGTAAATATAATACAAGAAGTCATGTTACCAGGAGTCGATTTTGATACGCCATTCTAACATCGAGCCGCTTTTTGAAAACCGCTATGACGCCGGGCGCAAGCTGGCGGAAAAGCTCAAGGAATACGCCGGTGAGAAAGCCATGGTGCTGGGCATCCCCAACGGCGGCGTGGCCGTGGCGCTGGGCATCGCCGTGGCTATCGGGGCGGACTTCGACCTCATAATATCCCGTAAAATACCCCTCCCCTTATCCCCGGAGGGCGGGTTCGGCTCCGTCACCGATGACGGCACCACCATCCTCAACGAGGCAATCGTCAAGCAGGCCGGGCTGAGCAAGCAGCAGATAGACTACCAGGTTACCCAGGTGCGCTCCAACGTCCGCCACCGCAGCCTTTTATACCATAAAGACCGCCCGCCGCTTTCCGTCACCGGGCGCACGGTCATCGTGGTGGATGACGGCCTGGCCTCCGGCTACACCATGCGCGCCGCCATCGCCTCCCTGCGGCACCGCAAACCGGCCAAAATAATCGCCGCTGTGCCGGTGGGGCCGGAAGCCGTGGTGCGGGAAATCCAGAAGGTGGCCGATATGCTGGTGACCTGCGCCGTCGGCAGCGAGAAGGAATTCTACGTTTCGGACTACTACCGCTACTGGCAGGACATCACGGATAACGAGGTATTGAACTGCCTCAAGGAATGGCGGCTGCGGCGCAACGGCGGCCGGATTCAGCTGCCGGAGAGAAAACGAAACCTGGACTGATTCTGTCTTAACCCAGGGACATGCCCCCGTCCACGCCCAGCACCTGCCCGGTGATGTACCTCGCCTCTTCCGAGGCCAGGAAAGCCACGGCCTCGGCCACGTCGCGCGGGGTGCCGGTGCTGCCCAGCGGAATGCGCAGCAGCATCGCCTGGCGGTGTTTCTCGTCCAGCTGTTCGGTCATCTTCGTCTCGATAAAGCCGGGGGCGATGGCGTTGGCGGTGATGCCCCGGGAACCTATCTCTTTGGCGATGGACTTGGTCAGGCCGATGACGCCCGCCTTGGCCGAGGCGTAGTTGGCCTGGCTGGCGTTGCCGGTGATGCCGACGATGCTGGCGATGCTGATGATTCTCCCCCAGCGCTGCCGCATCATGTGGCGTATGACCGCCCGGGAGCAGAGGAAAGCGCTCTTGAGGTCGATGTTCAGCACGGTGTCCCAGTCCTCGTCCGTCATGCGCATGATAAGCTGGTCGCGGGTGACGCCGGCGTTGTTCACCAGGATATCGATGCGCCCCATCGTGGTCGCGGCGGTCTCGATAAAGCGGTTGACATCCGCCGCCGCGCTGACATCGGCGGTGACGGCCAGGGATTTACGTCCCAGCGCCCTGATTTCCGCGGCGGTGTCTTCCAGCGTGGCCGCGGCCGCGGCGATATCATTGACGACGACATCCGCCCCAACTTCCGCCAGTTTCAGCGCGATAGCCTTGCCGATGCCGCGGGCGCTGCCCGTCACGATAGCTACTTTTCCCGAGAGGTCCATTTTATCGCCCCTTCAAAATAATTCTCTCTCCCGTCAAGGGAGAAGAGGAGTACCGAATCCTACTCACTCTCCCTTTATAAAAGGGAGACGACGGTATTTCCGCGGTCCCTCATGCACTGATATCCCGGTTATCCCCCTTTGGAAAAGGAGGACTCAGGCGGATACTATTCCCTTGATGCACCCTTATCTTAATCCTTTCCCGTCAAGGGGGAAGAGGAGTACCGAATCCTACTCACTCTCCCTTTATAAAAGGGAGACGACGGTATTTCCGCGGTCCCTCATGCACTGATATCCCGGTTGTCCCCCTTTGGAAAAGGAGGATTCAGGCGGATATTATGCCCTTTATGCACCCTTACCTTAATCCTCTCCCGTCAAGGGAGAAGAGGAGTACCGAATCCTACTCACTCTCCCTTTATAAAAGGGAGACGACGGTATTTCCGCGGTCCCTCATGCACTGATATCCCGGTTATCCCCCTTTGGAAAAGGAGGACTCAGGCGGATACTATTCCCTTGATGCACCCTTATCTTAATCCTTTCCCGTCAAGGGGGAAGGAAAAATCAGGTACTCGCTAAAGCGTTCACCGCCGCCAGGTCCCCTATGTTTTGCGTGACCGCTTCTTTGCTGATGCGCCGGATAAGCCCGGTCAGCACTTTGGCCGGCCCTATTTCGATGAACGTGGTCACGCCCTCTTTTATCATATACTCGATGGTCTTTTGCCACCGCACGGGGCTGGTAAGCTGTCGTTCAAGCTCGTCCCTGACCGCGTCCACCGTGGTCAGCGGGAGGGCCGTCACGTTGCCGATGACGGGCGGGGCGGGGGGGTTAAATGCGGTGGCGTCCAGGTATTTTACCAAACCTTCCACGGCCGGGCGCATCAGGGGTGAGTGAAAAGCGCCGCTGACCTGGAGCGGGATGGCCCGCACGGCGCCGGCGGCGGTGGCGGCGGCCATGGCTCTGGTAATATTTTCAGCGCCGCCGCTGATAACTATCTGCCCCGGGGAGTTGATGTTGGCCATGACGGTGTCCGTGGCTTTACAGACTTCCCCCAGCTTGCTTTCATCCAGCCCGATGATAGCGGCCATGGCGCCCGGCTGCCGCTGCCCGGCCTCGTGCATTAAACGGCCCCTCTCCCGGGCGAGGCGGACGGCGGTGGTGAAATCGAACGCTCCGGCGGCGGCCAGGGCGGTGTACTCGCCCAGGCTGTGCCCGGCGAGGCATAAGGGGGCGGGGAATTTATCTCCCGCTATTTCCCGGGCGGCCTGCAGGCAGGCGTACCCGGCAGTCACCAGGGCGGGCTGGGCGTTAACCGTCTGGCGCAGCTCTTCTTCCGGGCCCTGGAAGCACAATCCGGAGAGGGAGAACCCCAGGGCCTTGTCCGCCTGTTCAAAGACCTCTCTGGCGGATTTTACGGCGTCGTAGAGGTCACGGCACATGCCCACGGACTGCGAACCCTGACCCGGAAAGACCCAGGCTACTTTCGTCATCTCGGCTGATTTCCCTCCTGCGGCGTAATCCAGCTGCCTGTAGAGAAATCCCCCGGCGCTTTCAGTCAGCGGCGATACCGGCGGGGGATGCCTCCGTGCCGGCGGTATTACTTGGCGGCGGGTTTCTTGGCTTCCTTGATTTTTACTACCTGCCGCCCGTTATAAGTGCCGCAGGTGGGGCAGGTGTGGTGGGGCATTTTCATCGTGTGACACTGGGGACACGCCACCAGCGCCGCCGGCTTTTCAGCGGTATGGCTCAAACGCTGGTCGTGGCGTGACTTGCTTTTCTTTCGTTTAGGTAGTGCTCCCATGTTTTGCTCCGTTCTTTATCCCGTGTTTAATGTTATATTTTACCAGAGGTTACCGGAGTTCCGCCAGCCGGGACCAGCGGGGGTCGGTATTATCGGTAGGGCAATCGCATTTTCCCTGGTTGAGATTTTTCCCGCAGGTGGGGCATAAGCCAGCGCATTCCTTTTTGCAGAGCGGCTTCATCGGTATCGCTAAAAGGGAGTACTGGCGCACGGCCTCGGTAATATCGAGGGTGTGCTGCTGGTCGATGGTGAAGAGGTTGGTATCTTCCGGCGGGGGCAGCGGCGTGCCGGTCTGCGCGTCCAGGGTGGGATAAAACTCCTCTTCGAACTTGATTTTCAGGGGCTGGCGGAACCTGCCCAGGCAGCGACTGCACACAAGATCCACCTCTGATTTCAGGGCGCATTTCACCAGGATGCTGCGCTGGGTGCGGAGCAAACGGCAGTCCCCCTGGATTTTGTGGCTATCGCCGTTCCCGGTGATATCGAACTCTTCATCTATATGCAGGTCGCGCGTTGACCCGATGGGGTCGCGCAATAGCTGGGATACATTCATGTCCATCCCGCCTCACCTCCGCTCCGTCAAGGCTGACACAACTTAATATTATAGGGGAAAGGGGGCGGGGGTGGCAAGATGGAGGGTGGCGCTAACCTTTTTTCGCCGCTGCCGTTATAAAAAGTGATGAACAAGAAAATCGCGTACCTGCTTTTAATAGCGCTGCTGTTGCCGGTCTTTACCGCCTGTAACGGCGCCGCGGCGGACGGCCCGCTGCCGCATGCCATGAAGGGCTATGAGCTTTATTCCTGGCAGGAGGGCGCGGACTGGCATTTCACTTTAATCACCGGCACCAACCGCAACAAGACGCTGGATGAGATTATCTCCGGTGAAAGCGTTGAGGGTGAAGACGGCTGGGTGAATATCCACGTCACCGGTGTGGACGCCATTAAGAACGTGCTGAAACGCGTCCCCTCCGGCGAGTTTGTCTCCTGGAGCAGCGGGTGGGGGGTGGCCCTGGGAACGCAAACGGAGAACCCGCTGACGACAGGCACCCGCACGGCCATCAAAGAGCTTTCCGACTTAGCGAAAGAGCGCGGGTTTACGCTGACGGTTTACTGAGGTTGGTTTTGGGATTATCGATAGACTTCCCGGCGGTGACCGACTTTATAGATGGTGATTAATTTGGTGCTATCATCTACCTGGTAAAGCACCCGGTAATCCCCGACTCGTAAACGGTACGAATCATTACTGCCGCTTAGCTTATGATTTTTCTTTGGTCTTGGGTCGGATGCGAGCGACTCGACAGATTTTAACAAGCGCAGCCCTACATCGGGTGGTAGTTTTGACAGTTCCTTGGTGGCTTTAGGCTTTATTTCGAGCTTGTATTGAGCCACTTTCGTTCCAGTCTCTCCTTTACACGGTCGAAAGGCTGGGAGGGTTCGTTTTTGCGCTCGGCGATTATCGCCAGGTCGGCCAGATCTTCCATCAGCTCGTTATATTCTTTTAAAGATAGCAGCACCCCGGTTTTTTGCCCCTTACGGGTAACAACAAAACGTCCCGTATTCGTATCAACCATAAGCGCCTCCCGGCGATGATATGCTTTATTATACCATGAGTAACAAGAGAAAACAGGAGGTAAAATGGGGTTATCGATTCAGCCCTACCCTCTTATCTTCTTTATCATCAGCGGCACCACCTGGAACAAATCGCCGACGATGCCGTAATGCGCCACCTGGAAAATCGGGGCGTCCGGGTTGTCGTTAATGGCGACAATACAGTCGGAGGTCTGCATGCCCGCTAAATGCTGGATAGCGCCGGAGATGCCGCAGGCGATGTAGAGCTTGGGGCAAACGGTCTTGCCGGTCTGGCCCACCTGGTGGCTGTAGGGTATCCACCCCTCGTCCACCGCCGCCCGGGAAGAGCCGAGCGCCGCGCCCAGGCAGTCCGCCAGCTCCTGCAGCACGGTAAAGTTTTCCGCTTTGCCCAGCCCCCGCCCCCCGGACACGATGATGTCCGCGTCCTCCAGCTTTATCTTTTCCGTGATGTCCTCCACGAAGCTCAGGAGTTTTGTTCTGGCGGTGACGCTTTCTTTATTAAAGTCCACTTTGATAATCTGGCCCCGGCGGTCGGGATCAGGGGCGGCTTTCTTAAAGACGCGCGGGCGCACCGTGGACAATTGCGGTCGCTTGTTGGGGCAGAGAATGGTGGCCATGATGTTCCCCCCGAAGGTGGGGCGGGTCTGGAGGAGCAGTCTTTTTTCCGTATCTATATCCAGTCCGGTGCAGTCCGCCGTCAGGCCGGTATTTAAAATGGACGCCACCCGGGGGAAGAACGAGCGCCCCAGCGCCGTGGCGCCGGCCAGCACTATCTCCGGCTTGTGTTCCTTAATCAGGTCCAGCAGGCCGCGCGTCAGGTAGTCCTCCTGATTGTCCGCCAGCTCCGGGCCGTCCACCAGGTACACCTTGTCCGCGCCCTGCGCAATCAGGCTTTCCAAGTCTTTGATCTCATGGCCGAGGCAGACCGCGCACAGCTCCGTTTGCAGCGTATCCGCCAGCTCCCGGCCCCGCGCCAGCAACTCGTAGCCCACGTTTTTCAACGCGCCGCGCCGCTGCTCGGCGAAGACCCAGACCCCCCGGGCGCCGGCATCCGCTTTAACGACAGTCTGCGGCTGTTCCAGGGTGATGGCCTGGAAATTGCAGATATCCCGGCAGGCGCCGCACATGGTGCAGCCCTCTTTTACCTGTATTTTCCCGTCGACGAGGTCGATCAGCCCGAAGGGGCAGGCGGAAATGCAGTTGCCGCAGACGGCGCATTTTTCATAGTCGATAATGATTCCCATGTTACTTTTTCGGGCCTTTCTTTTTGGGCGGTCCCTTTTCCAAAGTGATGGCTTTGAAGGTACAGGCCTCGACGCATTTGCCGCACGAGATACAGCCTTCCGCCAGGCGGCATTTCATGTCGATTACCTCCAGCACATTAACGGGGCAAACGAAGGTGCAGACCCCGCAGCCGGTGCATTTCAACGTGTCAATCTTTACGGACATATTTAATCCTGTTAGTTGAGCATCCCTTTTTATAATGGTCATCCTGAGCCCTTCGGTACCTCAGGGTAAACGCCGCGGAGGGTCCCGGCGGGGCGGTGATATCTATTTTTTTAGCCCCTCCCCGGGATTCTTTCCCGATAAAGCAGCGAATACGCTCCTTCAGAATGACATTTCAACACTGGTTAAAGCAGCTTAGCTTCCCTTAACCTTTCCAAAAGCGTGTCCACCTGCGCCGCCGCGTCCCCCTTTAAAATTTCCGCCTGGGAGACCCGCTGCGGGAAGAAAATTTTGACCACCTGGGTGGAAGAGCCGGCCAGCCCCACCGTGTCCTTGTCCGCCCCCAGCTCGTTAAGGCCCCACGCGGCAATCTTGGCGCTTTTGGACTTCATAATTCCCCTTAAAGAGGGGAGGCGGGGGATGTTAATTTCTTTGGCCACGGTGATGATGCAGGGCAGGGCGGTCTCCATGACCTCGTGGCCTTCTTCAATCATGCGGCTGACGCGGATTTTACCGTCCGCGATTTCTTCTATCCGGCTGACATAGGCGATGAAGGGGTAGTCCAGCATCTCCGCCATTTCCGGCCCCACCTGCCCCGTGTCCCCATCGATGGTCTGGCGGCCGCAGATAATCAGGTCCGTCTTTTCCAGCTTGAGGACGGCTTTGGACAGGGTGTTGGCGGTGGCCCAGGTGTCCGCGCCGGCGAAAGCGCGGTCGGAGAGTAAAATGGCTTCATCGGCGCCCAGGGATATCGCCTCGCGCAAAGCGACGTCGGCCTGCGGCGGGCCCATCGTAATTACGGTAACCTTGCCCCCGTGCTTTTCCCTGAGCCGCACCGCCTCCTCGATGGCGTAGGTATCAAAGGGGTTGATAATATTCTCGATGCCCTGCCGGATGAGGGTATTGGTGGCGGGGTCGATTTTAACCTCGGTGGTGCCGGGCACCTGCTTCAGGCAGACGACGATGTTCATGCCGTCCGGGCCTTCCGCTTGCGCAGGTTGACCGCGATGGCGCCGCGGAGAATCTGGTTGGTGCCTTCGTAAATCTGGAGGATTTTGGCGTCCCGCATCATTTTTTCCACCGGGTAGTCCCGCATGTAGCCGGCGCCGCCGCAAATCTGCACCGCGTCCACGGTGACTTTCATGGCCGCGTCCGAGGCGAATACCTTGGCCATGGCGGAGGACTCCGTAACGGCTTTGGCGCCGCTGTCCACGTATTTAGCGGCGGCGTAAACCAGAGCGCGGGCGGCCTCCGTCTGGATGGCCATGTCCGCCAGCATTTGCTGGACCACGGGCAGGGCGATGATGGGCTGTTTAAACTGGATGCGTTCCTGGGCGTAATCAGTGGCGGCTTCCAGCGCCCCCTGGCAAAGCCCGACGGCCTGCGCCCCGATGCCCGGGCGGGATTTATCGAACAGCCGCATGGCCTGGATGAAGCCCAGCCCCGGCTTGCCGAGCAGGTTTTCTTCCGGCACCAGGCAATTGCGGAAGACCAGCTCCCGCGTGGCTGAGGTGCGTATGCCCATCTTCTTTTCTTTCTTCCCGAAGGTAAAGCCCGGGGTGTCTTTCTCCACGATGATGGCGCTGGCGCCCCGCGCGCCCTTGGATTTATCCGTCAGGGCGATGACGGTGTATATTTCGGCCTCGCCGCCGTTGGTGATAAACTGCTTGGTGCCGTTGAGCAGGTAGCCCCCGGCCACCTTTTCCGCCGTGGTCTTGATGTTGGCGGAATCGGAGCCGGCGGTAGGCTCGGTAATGGCGAAGGCCCCCAGCTTCCTGCCGCTGGCGATATCCGGTAAAAACTTCTTTTTCTGCTCCTCGGTGCCGTACTCCATAAGCGTCATGCAGCCTAAAGCGCTGGCGGCATAGGTAACGGCGATGCCGCTGCATACCCGGCTCAGCTCTTCCGTGACCAGGCAGAGGTCCAGACAGCCGCCGCCCAGGCCGTCATACTCCTCCGGCACGAAGACGCGGAACATGTCCGCCGCGGCCAGCTCTTTAACGATGTCCCAGGGGAACTCCTCTTTCTCATCGAGCTCGGCGCGGATGGGCAAAATCCTCTCCTCGGCGATGCGCCGGGCGAGCGCCTTGATGGTCTGCTGCTGCTCCGTTAAAAAGTAGTCCAATTTATAATTCCTCCTCCACGGGGTGCCTTATAAAAAAATATAGTACCCTCAGCTTTGTCTTGTTCCGGTAAAAAACTGGCGTAACGGCTTCAGGCGTATCTGTAGGCTAAACTTAGTTAAATTATAAGGAGTGAGGGAGGGGTAGTCAAGGAGGGGGTAACCAGAAATAACCAACCTACTATAATAAGAAATCCCAAGTACAGTGCCGCTTATGTTCTTCAGGATATTGAGTGCTTAATTCTTTTAATATAAAGATAGGTGTATGTTGTGATTTGAATGCTCCTATAATAATTCTCTTAACGTTATTTAATTGGCAGAATTCCCAGCCTTCTATTTTAGATATCTTTAATTTGTTTGCAGGTACAAGTTGCGCATATGCGTAATATATACCAGTACGTTTAGAAAATAATAGTTTATCGTCTCTTGGTCCAAAAATTACCGGTGAATCTACATTACTAGAATCAGTGAAATTAACTAGGACTACTTTACCGTCACTGTTTGGGTTAGTCAGGATCACGTAACGATGGCGCCCACCAATATCAGGAAGATAAAATGAATCGCCGATTTTACATGAGAAAGGCATTTAGCGTGTAAGTGCTTCTAGATTAGCCAACTCTTTGAGGTCCGCTTCGAATTCCTCAATCTGTTCTTGAGTTTTATTTAAAAGAGCCAGCAAATCTGAATATTTTGTTTTTATACGAGAATGACCGGGGTTTTTCCATTCGGGAGTTAGAATGGGATTATGATGTTCATTCATTAGCTGTTCCGGAGTCTTCTGTTTATTTTTCTCGTATATTTCTTTGGTTAGCACTATTTCTGCTTTTGATAACTCGTCTATTCCGCAATCCTCATAAATGTGAATAGTATTATTCGGTTTTGTTACTAAGTATTTATTCCAATATGTTTTTGGAGGGCGATCTCGATATTCGGCTCTATCCAGAGTTTGACTTACAACTTGCCCATGTGGTAATGAGTATAATTCATCGTAAATTACTGGCCGCAACCATTGATTCAGTGCTTCTTTCTCAATAGCATAGAGCAACTTAATGCATTTAAGTAAATCCATGCTCCCGCCGTTAAACTTGAGAAGCAATGAGGCTAGCTGCGTCGCTTTTACTTCGTTATACATTGAATGAGCTTTATCCATCTTCTGTCTCATATCATTAATTTGTTATTATAGAACACTAATTCTATTATCATTTTAACACGTTTGTCAATAATAGTTGTCAGCCCGCCTGTTCCAGCGTTTTGATAACCTCGTCCACGGTTTCCTCTGCGGTGGATGCCCCGGACGTTACGCCCACGTGCTTTTTGCCCTTGAGCCACTCCGGCTTGATGTCCGCGGCGGTCTCGATAAGGTGTGTTTCGGTGATTTTGGCGCACAGCTCGGCGATGCGGTTGGTATTGGCGCTGGAGCGCCCCCCCACCACCAGCATCAGGTCGGCGCGGTGCGCCAGCTCCAGGGCGGCCGCCTGCCGCTCTCTTAAATCATGGCAGATGGTATCGATGATGTGTATCTCGGAGTTTTTGGTGAGGGCCAGATCGATTATTTTTTTCACGAACTCCGCGAAGTGGGCGGGCACCTGCGTGGTCTGTGATAGCACACCCAGCTTGCGGGGCAGGGGGTCTAAAGCCGCTATCGCTTTCTCGTCGGTGGTGGCCAGCCCTTGGCCCTTCACCCAGCCGAGTATGCCCTTGACCTCCGGGTGTTCCGCGTCCCCGTAAACGATGACAAAGAAGTCGGACTCCGCCAGCTTTTCCGCGGCGGCCTGGGCGCGCCGCACGTTGCCGCAGGTGGTGCTGATGACCTCGCTGTGGCGGGCGCGGATCTTGTCCTCCATGTCCGGGCTGACCCCGTGCGAGCTGGTGACCACGGCATCGCCCTGGATATCGTCGATGCTGTTGACCACCCGCACCCCGATGTCCGCCAGCTTTTGCAGCACCTGCTGGTTGTGGACCACCGCCCCCAGCGTCTCGATGCCGCCGCGCTCGCGGGCTACTTTTTCCAGGGTGTTGATGGCCTGCTTCACCCCGAAGCAGAAACCCGTCTTCCCGGCTTTTTCAATTATCATCTTTTTTTTCTCTGTCATATAACCCCCGGTAAGCGGGCGGGAGCATATCCGCTAAAGTATACATGATATCGTCGCAGAGTCGCTGGCGCAGGACCCGGTTGGGCTTGCCGGTGGTGGATGGGGGATTAAACGCCTTGCCGATGGTGATGGTGATAGGTGGGTGGTGGAAGAAACACCACTTAAGGTTGCGAAGTTTCTCTGTCCCGGTGATGGCTACCGGCAGTATCGGCACGCCGGTGCGCAGGGCGATGAGCGCCGCCCCGGGCAGGGCCTGCTTGAGTTTAGCGGTCTTGCTGCGCTCCCCTTCCGGGAATATTATCAGGGAAAATCCCTTGCCCAGCCACTCCTCCGCCGTGCGGATGGCCTCTCTATCGAAGCTGTCACGCTTAACCGGAAAGGCCCCGAAGTTCTCCACCCAGAAGCGCGTCCATTTATTGTGCCAGAGCTCTTCTTTACCCATGAATACCGCCTTGAGCCGGATGCTGCTGGCCACGAGAGGCGGGTCCGCGATATGCAGGTGGTTGCAGACTATCAGCACCGGCCCCTGTTGGGGCAGGTTTTCCCTGCCCCTTACCTTCCAGGTGACGAACGGGAAAGCGAGGATGTGTATCAACACCCGCCCGAAGTAATAGACCCAGTGCATGCGCTGTTTTTCTGCCATGATTACGTATAATTTAATATTATCCGGCGGGGAAAAGTCAAAGGCGGGGGAGTTGATAGTGGAGAGTTAACAGTTTACAGTAAACAGTTGACAGTTAAGAAGAACGGGAAAGACTGCCTCTTTACCCCTCCCCCAGCTTCCGCCTTATCTCCGGCAAGGCCGCCCGCGCCGCCTGCCGCCCCTTCTCTATCATCTCTTCCGCTTTGCTGAAATCACTGGTGCCGATATGCGGCATGTCCGGCTCGATGATAACGTCCGCTTCTTCCATGGTGCGCCGCGCCAGGGAGTAGGTGGTGATGTAGAACGACTGCATCAGGATGCTCAAAATGTTCGGCTCTTTATGCTTTTTCACGCGTTTGATACCGGACTTGCCCATGCGGTCGGACACGTCCGCGTTCACGTTGACGGCGATAATGAAGTCCGCCCCCATGTTTTTCACCACGTGCACCGGCACCGGCGTGGTCAGCCCCCCGTCCACCAGATAGCGCCCCCCGCGTTCGACGATGGCAAAGATGCCGGGGACGGAAATAGTGGCCCGCAGCGCGTCCAGCAACGGCCCGCGGTCCATCAATACCTCTTCGCCGGTGTCAATATCCGTGGCCACGCAGGTAAACGGTATCTTGAGGTCTTTGAAATCCAGCTCGCCGCCCATGAACGAGGCCAGCAGCGACTTTATTTTTGCGCCCTTGAGCAGGCCGGTTTTGGGGAAAGAGGGGTCCACCAGGGGGGTAAACTTTTTCCATTTGGCGTCCAGCGCCTTCTCTATCATTTTTTGCATATCCATGCCGGAAGCGTAAACCGCCCCCATCACCGCCCCGGCGCTGGTGCCGGCAATCATGTCAATGGGGATGCCTGCTTCGTGCAGCACATCCAGCACGCCCACGTGCGCCATGCCCCGCGCCGCCCCGCCGCTTAAAGCCAGGCCGACTTTCTTCTTAGGGGTATTTTTACTCATTCTTCATCTCCGGTATGTCTGACAGGTAATGATATTCTATCATAAAAGCACCTTACATAAAATGACGCCCGTCCTGATTCGCGGGGAGAGGGGTGAAGGCAAGGAGGGGATTACTTCTCCCCGTAACCAAAGCGATGAAAACATGCCCCGCGGGCCGCTACGGGGGGATAAGGGGGGATTTTAGTGACGCCTTACTTCCACAAGTCCTCTATCTCTTTATCGCTTGGCGGAGGCGCGCCCGGCTTCCCCGTGTCGGTAAAATCTTTATAAGATTTGGCGGAGCCGTACTCCCGCGGCTGAAAGGCCACCGGCATGGGCACGGCGTGGCCGAAGATGAGCGCCTGCTGCTTGGGGGCGAGGCGGGCTAAAACGGACTTCAGCTCGTTCTTGCCGGAGACACCGGCTAAAACGCTGTCGATATCGCGCTCGTTGTCCAGCAGGCAGGTAATCTTGGTGCCCATCTGGGACATGACCTCGCTATCGATGCCGGAGGGGCGCTGGTCGATAACGAGCAGGCTGACGTTGTACTTGCGCATCTCCCGCGCGATGGTGCCGAAGATGGTCTGGCTGGATACCTCCGGGTTGAGGAACTTGTGCGCTTCCTCGATGGTGATGACCAGGGGATGGGGCGCGGCCGCGCCCTCCGCCATGGCCTTTTCCGTGCGGGACTGGTACTGACTGTAGATACGCCGGGCCAGCATGTTGGCCACCAGCACGTAGGCGGTGATATCGCGGTAGCGCCCGAACTCCAGCACCACGTTGATGCCTCTATCCAAATGGTCGAGGATGTTTTTCACGGCGTCGGCGGGGGCGTGGGGCTCGATAAAGGGCAGCCGCCGGATGGTGCCCAGCCCGCGCTTGAGGTTCTGGAAGGTGCTTTCATGGATGCTCAGGCTGTCCAGCAGCGCTTTGGTGTCCTCCCCGCCCTCCAGCTCCAGAGTGCTCTGTATCCAGCTCTTCCCGAAGCGGCGCTTGAGCTGGTAAACGGCTTCCACCGCCGGCTCGGTGAGGTTGAGCGTCTGCCGCAGCAGCACGATGTCCTCCGGCTCGATTTCGTCGTAGCCGATTTTTACCACCGCATCGGTGCTGACGCCCCTGCGCCGCGAGTTCTCCTCGTCCAGGGTAAAGACGGCCACGCTGGACGGGAACAGCTGTTTTAATCCTTTGACCGGCGGGCCCTTTTCGCTCGTGCCCTGCCAGCCGTACTCGTTGTGCATGTCGAAAATAAGGTTGACGGCCTGGCTCTTTTGCAGGATGCCGATGAGCAAAATGCGGGTGAGGAAGGTCTTGCCGGTGCCGCTCTTGCCGAAGATGCCGTTGGAGCGCTTGACGAACTCCACCAGGTTGAGGCAGAGCTTGGTCTCCATGTCCAGCGGGTTGCCGATGTTGAAGCGCTGGGGGTCTTCCTTGCCGAAGACATTTTCTATATCCTGTTCCGCCGCCAGGTTGACGGTGGAGAAATGGGCGGGGATGGTCTTGACCGGCTGCGGCCCTTCCAGCGTGGTGTCCGCGTCCCCGCCGATGGTCAGCATGGGGGTTACGTGAATCTGCCCGAAGGTAGAGGTGCCGCTTAACACCTCGGCGATAAAGGGGTCGGATACATCGGGCGGGGAGACCGTCAGTCTTTCGTCGGTCACGCCCAGGCGCACGTCCGTAATCATCCCGAAGAACCGGCGTTTCTGCCCCTCGATAGTCACATAGCGCCCCACCACCATATCCTCCACGGATACCGGCGCGTCCAGCCTTACGTCCACGCCCTTTTCCAGGGAGGCGGTGGTGACTATGCCGAGCTTCTGCCTGTTATCCGTATCCATAAAACGACTCCCTAAAAAGTTACCTCTCCCCTTTCCCCCAGCCTGTCATTCCCGCGTAGCCTGCCCCGTATGACAATCGGGGGCGGGAATCCATTACTAAGTACTTATAAATCACAGAGTGCTATAATGGATTCTGACCTGCGTCAGAATGACAACTCAATTACTCAAAGCCTCCACCGGTACCGGCACTTCTGCCTTTCGCCTGCCTGGTACATGTCGCTGTATTCCGGTAAATCCACTATCTCCACCATCTCGCAGCCTAATGCCTCGCAGGTCTTGCGGGACGCGTGGTTGTCCGGGTTGCAGGTAATCCAAAGCGTTTTCAGGCCGTAATCGAGGGCTATCTGCCGGATAAGCTTACACCCTTTGGCGGCGTAATGGTGCCCCCGGTATTCCTCATTTATGTTATACCCTATGTGCCCGCCGTACATTTTCAGGTCCCTGGTGTTGCCGATACGTAGGGCGATGCGGCCTATGGAATCGGCTTTCCCCCGCAAACGTATCTCGAAGTCATAAAACGGCACCCAGCCCTTATGCAGCCCCGCCGGATGCTTTTCCTTGACTACCACCGCTATCTCGCCGTCGGTCAGGGGAGGGTAATCTTTAAGGATTACGTTTTTCATAATTTAAAGAGGTTTCTGAAATCCCTCTCTATTTCCTTCCGATTCGTTCCTCATACGGAATCCTCGACTTTTACAAAGGGAGACGATAGTATTACTCTATTCCGGTGTCCCTCTTTGAAAAAGAGGGGTCAGGGGAGATTTATTCCCTTTACACCAGTCTCCCCAAAATATTCTTGAGCCTGATAAAATCGCTGCTTAATAAATTCGCCAGCTCTTTGCCCGCCGCCACCAGGAAAACGCGCCCGTCCTGCCGCGCCCCGCTCATCTGCCGTAAAGCCGCGGCGATAAGCTCCTCGGTGGGGATGGGCAGGGCCGCGTTAGTTAAGATGTTGAGAAAGCCGAAAGCCCCGCTGAACTCCCTAACCTCTTCCGGTTGACATAAATACACAAAGCCGTGAATGCGGGCGGGCTGGGGCGGCAGGTATTGCAGGACGTTCTCCCCGTCTTTAAACCCCACCACCGCCGCCGTGAACTGGCTGCGTAAAAGCTTTAATAGCTGGGGGGAGGACCGGTAGACCGCCTCCTCGGAAGCCTCGTCCCGACCGCGGGCGACAGGCTTGCGCCCCGGCTCCAGACCGGACGTCTCCGCGTGGCACACGATGCCGTAAATGTCACCGGTACGTACCAGCGCGCCGAGCGATGGCCCTTCCGGCGAAGGATAAAGCTCGTAGGTCTGAGCGGTAAACTGCGCGGTTTCCGCTTCAATTACTTCCGCTATTTTGTTTTGTGCCAAGATAGTCTCCTGATAGAGAAAGCTCTAAATCCTAAGCACTAAATACTAAACAATATCAAAATACAAAGCGCCAAAATCCCAGCCAACATGCCGTTTTGGTCATTTGAAAATTGTTTAGTATTTAGATATTAGTGCTTAGAATTTTCCCCGTGCTATTTCTTCTTGGGTTCCGGGGCCGCTTTGCCTTTGGCGCCGGCCTTGGGTTTCTTGACGTTCTTTCTTCCTTTACTGCCCATTTAGTTTCACCTCCTGCTGTATTTTACTGATACATAAGAGTTACGGTTTCGTCAAATTCATACTGTCATCATGACGGATACAGCCATTATAGTCAAAAGACGCCGCCGTATACAACGGCGCTGTCAATCCGGGCCTTTTCCGCGGCGGGCACTTTATCACTGATGGGATTGGCCAGTACTATGGTCAGGATGATGACCAGGCACAGCAGGCCGGCGGCGGCGGCGGTAAAGACGATATTACGCGTGTTCCTGACATTTACCCGAATATAAAGGTCGTCATTAAAGCCGTCGGTTATCCGGAGGGCGCCGCTTAGTTTGACCAAAGTGCCGGTCTTTACCCCCGGCGGAATGGCTACTTCCAGCCTTTTGCCTTTTCTGGTGATAAGCCTTTTGGTGCCGAATAAGGCTTCTGAAGGTTTTATGGTTATATTTTGTATATTCATCACGTCAATCCGTATTAACGACTAATTATTTCTCCCGCCCCGTTCAGGATTTTCCTCTTTATACCCCCGCCCCTTTTCCCCCCTGGATTCCAGCCCCGATTGGCATACGGGGTATACTACTTGCGCTGGAATGACAACTGTGAGATATTATTTTCACTGTTTAGAGTTTAGATATTAGATTTTAGGATTTCCCTCTCAACCCCTCCCCGTTACCTTTTTCCCCGCCGGGCACATCCTCATGCACGCCCCGATGAACGTGCACCCGAATCCCCCTTTATCTCCATCGAAGCTGACACATTTGGGGCGGTCGAGGGCCACGGGGATATCGATAAAGATATCGTCCATCTGCACGCCTTTGCGCAGGGTTATCGCTTGATGGCCGCACTGCTGCTGGCAGGCCGGGCCTTTATCCCCGCCGCACTTGCCCCGCAGGCAGACCTTTACCGCCAGCAGGGGGTCGGGCTCGAGCTCCGCCTCGGTAATCACGGAGACATAGCGCACCCGCGGCCCGTACTGCGGCGTAATGACCAGCCCGCTCAGGCCGAACTCCCCCAGCCCGGCCCGCACCGCGGCGTGGCGCTGGGAGAAAAAGCCCATGGGGACGGCCATCACCGGATGCCCCAGCCCGGTATGCTGGGCGTTGGGCGTGGGCAGCGACCTCTGATGATAGTCGATTTCCAGTCGGTTGGCCAGCCGCACCGCGATGATGTTGAGCATCATGTCCTCGACGTAATGGCCCATCTGCATGTAGAAGTTCTCGATGCTGGCCTGCACGCCGAGCTCCTCCGGCATCTCGGTCATTTTCAGGTGGTATTCATCGTAGTCCACCACGGGGTCCGGGATTCTCACCCCCGCCACGATGACGCTCCTGGACTGCGGCATCAGGTCCCGCGGGCCGTGGCCGGGCGGCGCTCCCGCAAAGCGTTCCACCGGCGCGATGCCCACGAGGCTGGCACCCCAGTCTTGCGCCAGGTCTTTAACCAGTTGAGCCGTAAGTTTTACCATTTATCCATGCCCTTTTACATCATTTCCGGGTCAGGTAAGGTAATCCACTCCACCCCTTTTCCCCTGGATTCCAGCCCCGATTGGCATACGGGGTATACTACTTTCGCTGGAATGACAATTCATACTATGCCCTTTTACATCATTCCTGGGTCAGGTAAGGTAATACATCCCTCCCCTTTTCCCCTGGATTCCAGCCCCGATTGGCATACGGGGTATACTACTTTCGCTGGAATGACAATTCATACTATGCCCTTTTACATCATTTCCGGGTCAGGTAAGGTAATCCACTCTGCCCCTTTTCCCCCCTGGATTCCAGCCCCGATTGGCATACGGGGTATACTACTTGCGCTGGAATGACAATTTATATGTTTTGTTTTCCTTCCACCGTTTGGTTATTGTCCCTTGTCTATTGAGTAAAATTGCCGAGCCGTTTGAGGGCTTCCTTGACCAGCGGCTCCAGCGGCTGCTTTTCATCGGCGTAAGAGAACGAGTAAAAGTAGATGAAAACATTGCCGCTGCGTCCCCAGAAAAACTCGAAACAGGTATCGGTGCCGGACTCGGAGAGGATGCCTTGCCCGGCCACCGCGCCGTCCCCCAGGTCAGGGTAATCTATCTGTATCTGGATATCCTCCGACTGGCTGAATCCGGCGGTCAGGCTCATCTTGATCATTTGGTTCAGGTACGTCTCGTCGGTAAACTGGTCGACGGCGGTGGCGCGATCCGCCGCGTCTTCGATGATGGCGAGGTAGCTGTATATTACCTGGTAGGGGAGCTGTGATATGTAGGCGGTAATTTCACTGCTGTTCCCGTCCAGTCCCATGTCCGACTTCGATAGCCCCTCCGACACGACGTTGATCGGCTCAAACCAGTCCGGCAGAATCTTGGACGAGTCCAGCACCGTAACGTAATCGCCTAAGGTTATCTTTTTCGTGGCGGCCGCCGGGCCGCCGCAGGCGCTGAGCAGCAGGACCATGATTACCAGTGATATTACCAGCAGTTTTTTCATGTTTCCCCCGTCTAGAGTCCAGATACTAGAGCTTGGAGTTTTCCCTTAAATCCACCTCGTCCTCTTGCTGGCGCTCTTGGCTGAAGATGAGCTATCGAGGTGGCCTTCTATCAGTGTTGATTCTACCAGTTCCCAGAAGTTTTCTCTATCCGCGCCGGTGACCACCGCCTGCTCGTGCGCCTCCGATAGCACCACCGGATAGCCCTGCCCGCGTTTACACTGGTCGTAGACCAAAGTGTGCGTCAGGTTCAAAAGCGTTTCATCCTCCGCCACCCACTTCGGGATTTCGATGCGGGCGATTTCATCCTCCGCTCTCAGGTAGAAGAAATGCACCTGGTGTTGGCCGTAATGCTCTTTGACGACTTTGGAAGGGCTGATGAACAGCGCCGACCTTTCCCCGTTTTTAAGTAAATTGATGAATATATCGCGGTCGCGCACGCCCGCCAGCCCGTCGCAGTCCCGCCCCTTTTCCGGCGGGCAGTGCTTATCGCAGTCGGGCACACCGTGGGGACAGACGACAACCCTCAAAACGTTCAAAACGTCCGTGCTGCGGGGGAAGCTGATGTAGCTGGCCAGAGAGAGTCGCCGGTCCTGGTTGAGCTTTTGCAGCGCGTCCAGTTGCTTGAGCATGCCGTTGTGCAGCAGCGCGTCCGTCACGAAGTCCGGGTAAGCCTCCAGCCCCCATAAAATCAGCGTGCCGTCCAGCAGCGCCAGGGTTTTGCTTTCCGGCGGTAAGCCGGCGGCCAGTTCCGCCAGGCCGCGGCATTCCTCGATGGAGCGTTTGGCCCCCAGGATATTCCCCTCGATGGCCTGTTCCCGTCCCCCGCCTGGCGGCGTGATGGCCAGGTCGCTTTCTTCAGAGTACAGGCGGGGCGTGCTGGCGAGCATGGCGTCCGGCCTGCTCCCGTATTGCAGCCGCACCGACCCCACATTAATCAGGTAGCAGCGGGTGGCGTGGTGCCGGTCCACGTCTATATGGGAGCCGTCCGTGGCGATGACGTTGAAGTCCGGCGGGGCGGGGGGCAAAGCATAACGCTTATTCAGCCCCTCCACGATGTTTGCCACCAGCCAGGTGGTCTGGCCGTCCTTGATTTTCTTTTGCAGGGCTGCCAGGTCGATGGCCGGGCTGTTTATGGTGTCCAGGGCGTAGCGCAAGCGCTTATCCTGCTCCGCGCGGGAACCTTTGAGGCCGGCTATCATGCTGATTATCTGCGCCGCCACGGCGGTCAGATCCAGTGACACTCGCGTTACACTCCTTTTACTTTAGTATAGAACATGAAGGAGGGTAACTCAATGATGGTATATTGATTGCTAATTTTATGCATGCTAATATTATTGTTCAGTTTTACTGCTCCGTGGGTAAGGGGTACAACAGGCTTTCATGAATAGCGGTTGATATTTCAATGTATGCCAGGTCGCCTGACCAACTCATCAATAGTTCAACAGCAGTGCTGCCGTGCGCGGGAATACTGAATTCACCCATGCCCTCCAGCCGCCCCACGGATAAGCACCGGCTTATCGGTGTTCCGGCAGCATCATAGCCTGTTCCCCGCATCGTTATATAGGTGGTGTTATCCGTGTTATTCCTGAATTCTCCACAAACGATGATACAGGGGTCACCGGCGGCGTAGTATTTCCCGATGTCAAAGAAAGTGGATACGGGGTTTTGCAGCGTTCCCACTTTTACCGTTAAAGTTGAAAACTCCGTGGCGCCGGGCGTCAGGTCGGTAAAGGTCATTTCCACCGGAATATCAAAGATTTGCCCGTATTGCTCGGTCAGCACTTCTAGCTCTACCGGTACCGAAATTGAGTATTTGGCTTTGTTTTTGATTGATATTTCCGTTATGTAGGCGCCGGGCGGCAGCGTTTCATCTTTGATTTTTACTGTTACCTTGGTATTCCAAAGGGCCGGGCCGCTTTTGGGGGATATTTCCAGCCAAGCGGCATCGCATTGCAGCGTCCAGTCGTATTGTGAACTTACCGCCATGATTTTCTCCTGCCCCTTTATTTCCGGCGATATGAACATATTCAAACCGGGGGGCAATACCTTTATTGCGTCACTGGTAATCCCTGAAGAGGATGTTATGGTTTCTTTATCACAGGATACGCCGAGGGGCAATAATAGTAAGGCGGTGAGGAACAGGGCGATACATTTCCTGATGTGTATCATTTATCAGCCCCCTCAAAGGATTTGTAAGCTACATTATATCACTAAAGGGTAACTCAAGGCGGGCGTTTTTCAGGGGTGTTCCGTGGCATTCAGTGCCGCCGCCGGCAGCTCGATACTGACCGACTGGTTATAGTCGGAAAACTCCCAGTGCCCGCTGAAGCTGCGCAGGATGTGAGTGAACCCGACATCCTCCGAGTTTTCCTGCCCGGCGGCTACCATCAGGCCAGTGTCCCCGCGCATAATGTTGCCCGGCACCGCGTCGAAGAGCAGATTGGTTTCCGCCTTAACTATCAAGTCGTTTTTCTGGTCTATCCAGAGTCGGACGCTGCCGCCGGTATAGGCTTTGGCGTATATCTCCCGCGACCTTTCCGTGCCGGTGCGGAACCAGCCCAGACTGGACCCGAACCGCTGCTGCTGGGAAAGCACCCAGTCCGCCGCGGCGGATGCCGAGGGAAGCAGGTCGATTACGAAGTACTGGCGACCGTCCTCCGAGACTGTCTTTACATCCCCGAGTATTTGGGAGTTTTGCAGCAGGTCTACCTGGGGCTGGAGTTGGACGCTCTTCTCCCAGGCGGAGGGCTCCGCCTCCAGGCTGGTCTTGTTCCAGGTCACGGCAGGGGTGCTCAGCCAGGGCTGGCTCTGGCAGTAGTACTCCCACTCCCCGGCGATATAGCTTGTCATGGCGAAAGATGAGCTGCCGGAGCCGGACAGGCTGTAATTATCCAGGACCTGGTACAGTTTTTTATTAGCCACGTCCACCTGTTTTTGGGCGGTGAACTGCCAGGAATCCGTGGTTACGGAGTTATCGGACACGCCGGTGACGATGTAGTTTTCCGTCAGATACGTATCCAGTTTAAAGGACTTGACCTTAGCCGCGGCGGCTACCGTCTTGTCTATAAGCTGAAGGGCATTCGGCGCGGCCGCCGCCTGGCCGCAGCCCAGTAAACCGAAAGACATCAGGCAGACGGCCCCCAGCAGCAAAGCCAGGGCGCGGCCGGTTCTGGATTTACACATATAGATTCTCCTTCAAAGTAAACGCAGGTACATCTATTATAACCTGAAAACTACTTTTGCCTTCACTTATAAAACGTGTCCGGGTGTAAAAAGATAGGGTAGATGGTATGAAACGCCGGAGCGGCGACCATACGGCGGTATCCTAGACCGCAGTGCTGGTAAAGGCGGTTCAAGTCAATTACCGGGAAACGGCATCGACCCAGCCGGTAAACTCTTCCAGCAGGTTGTCCCCGGCATCCCGGCACTCGCCTTTAAAGATATAATACGGTGTCAGGGTATCCTGCCGCTCGCTGATACTTACCAGGTAATAACCTAAAGAAATATCAGTGATAACGACCTTGGTGCAGTCAACCGGAAAAGTGAAAATACCGTCACCAGTCTGAAGTTTACTGTAAGCGACTTCAGGCTCGATGATTTGGACTTCTTTGTCCTGTGCCAGCTCGTCATATCTTGCCAGCAACCGGATTACTTTCCCTTTATCACCGATTCTTACACCGAACTTATTACCGGGGCCGGTCAGGGGATAGCCATTGACATAACGCGTAAAGCGTACCAGGAGATGGGAAGTCACACCCTCAAAAGTCCCCCCGACCACGGCGTCACCGGCGGCCAGGTCAGCGTGCCATAAACCGGTAGACTGCAAAAACTCCGTGGCGATATCTACCGCCTCCCCGTTACCGGGTAAAGCCGGCGATAATGAATCCACTATATCCAGGCAGGTGTATTCTATCGCGCCGGAAGCCGTGAATATCTGAAAAATTTCCTGCTTTTCCGGGTTAGACATGCCGATCATGCCGGGGTCGATAGGGCCCGCCTGGCCGGTGAAACCGAAACCGGCGCCCAAAGCGGCTGCCGATGCCTCGGTCACATCCGGGGGCAGTATTTTATAGCTCATGACTGTCTGAGAGAAATCAGGTAAATCCGTGGCTAAAACCAGTTCCGCTTCAGCGCCGGACGCGCCTTTTATATATTGTGTCCCGCTCCCGGTGCAGCCGACGGATAACAAGAGTAAGGCGGTGAGGAACAGGACGCAATATTTCCTGACATGTCTCATACCAAAGCCCACCCGATTTTTTATTCAGGTAACCGCGCCGCCGCCCTGGATAAATCTAAAGACACGTAAGCTGCGCTCCTTTTACTTTAGTATAGAACATGAAGGAGGGTAACTCAAGAATGGGGGGAGGAGGGGTGTTTAGTCAATCGGAGTTATAGCGTTTTCAAGCTCGGCGGTATCACTACTAAGCAGGAATCCTCCGTCCACCACGGCGCTGCCCCGGTTGAAATGGCCGTAAAAGGCCCGGTTCTCTTTATCCTCCCCCCTGCCCCACTGGATACTCACCCACCTGGCTTCAGTCACCACCCGGCCAGATGTGTTTAGCAATTCAACTGGCCGCGGGTAAGTAACGGTAAACAGTGTGCCGTCAAGGGTATCCGGAGCGCCCCAACTCATGCTGCGGTAATCGGTCGGGAGTTCGCTATCCGGCAAAGTCTCGCCCATCTTAGAAAATAGCGATTGTAAAGCCATTGTAATCTTGATAAAATTTTCCGGCGGCGGTGCTGAAGGCGCACGACCGGTGACGCTTTCTCTGGTGGTGATAAGCGAATAGACCGGGCCTTTAGCCCACGGCTGCCCGGTGGCATCCGGGGAGAGCAATTCCAGGGCGTCATGAATATCGATGACGGGCGGAGTCATGCCTGGATAGCCGAGTCTGATGGTGAAGGCATCATAAAATGTTCCGATTACTCCAATGACTTTACCATCTTTATCAGTGACTGCCGCTCCTGGATATGCTACGTATGTTCCTTCTTCCTGGTCGGCAATGAACCCATAACCACGGAAAAACGCTTTCCGCTTTTCAAGTTTATTATAATCAGGGCCTGGCCAGCCATATATAACAACCTCACTTCCTGACTTAAAGGCATCAGGGGCGCCAATGACAATCGCCGGCAGGCCGGCATCTTCCAGCTTGAGTAAAGTGGCGCTGTTACGCGGGTCGATGGCCTGTACGGAGGCATGATACCTGGTTTTTCCCGGCAAACCTACTAATAAATCATCGGGGATATCACCTTCATAGTTGATGACGGTCAATATCTGGCTGCCATCGCCTACCGCCAGGCCGTAAGCCAGCGGGCTGTCTTCAGCGGCATCTGGCAGCCATATCTGCACCATCGAGTTTTCCAATGATAACGGTGTGGTACAGGAACCGGTGGCTACCGATAGGGATGTTATAAACGCTATTATGGCTATTATCCGAATTATATTATTCTTCATGTTTTTCAGTTACATATTATACTCTCAATCAATCTATGTTTAAAATAATACGGTTGAACTTGAATAGTATTTTATCGAAAATTGGAACCAGTTGAGGTGAAAATTCTCGAATAATCCCAACTGCTATATTGTCCGTAAAACACGATATTATTCTCAATTATTACCTAAAAATAAATTACTGTGCAACAGGGACTTTGTCCAAGTGCCAAGCGGCTGTCCCACCATTCTCAAGGCCACCTGATATAACCCCGTTGTTCGGAAGCAGCTGTCCCAAGCTATTTTGGATGAAAAATTCATTTCCACCCCAGTCTTTCCATTGAACAACGTAATCTTGTGCAAAATAGGCCCATAAAGGATTGGAGAATCCTTGTGACCTTTCCCCCGTAAATAATGCCATTGGCTCTTAGAGTTCTCTGCTAGAATATAGCGAACGGGAGGACTCGAAATGCAGCGCAAGAAGTACACTGAAGAGCAGATTATCCAGG